>JAYVQZ010000392.1:0-19556 GCA_043776735.1 Deltaproteobacteria bacterium
CTACTCGGACGGCAGGTATTGGGCCTGGCGATAGTCCCTTTCGTGTCACTTCCCAGATCTTTACGTTTTTAATTGGCCGAGGTTTTTGTGCGTCTGTTACGTCTCATCGCGCTGGCTATCTGCGTTCCCTTATATGCGGCGCCTGTTCGTTTATCAGCCGATGATTTTTTAAGTCAAATCGC
Source organism: Deltaproteobacteria bacterium (assembly GCA_043776735.1). Taxonomy (GTDB): domain Bacteria; phylum Bdellovibrionota; class FAC87; order UBA2466; family UBA2466; genus JBGSST01. Next base: position 183 of record JAYVQZ010000392.1, read on the forward strand.
CTCCGGAGAACTAACCCAGACCAAACAAAAGGCCACATTTTACTTTGCCCCAGGCAAACCGGCCAAAATTCCCCAGTCACTACAAAAATTAATGATTCACCTGGCCGCCCAAGGCACCGAGGTAAGCGGTACCATTGTAGATGAGGACACCTACCTAAAGAAAATGACCGACGCCGCCCAAGAGGAAATTTCCTACGAGCTAACAGGATTTGAAAAAGCAACCACTCCGGCAGCCTTAGGTGCCATCCCAGAGCTATTAGGAGTTCCCTACGGCGTTCAAGGCATCAACCTCAACCCCGCAAAGGCTCTAAAGGATTTTTCAGCGGAAGAACGACAGATTCTTCTCGAAACCACAGCAATTCACAATTTTGTCTTGCTGACTGGCCTCCAGATGGCAGGAAATCTCACTGTGGTTCCCTTGGTTGCGCTAACCAGCTACTTTTACCAAGTCTTTGGAAATATAAGCGAGATCTTAAAGTTTAAGGGACAAGGCCACATTGTGGTTCGAAATGGAAATGACCTTAGCACCGACGTTAACCCCTACTTTCTCTTCCTTACCAATCTGGTTGAAGAGACGGCCATTAATGGAACCATGGAAGCCACCATTCCCTCTCCCGACCCCTTTTCAATGAGCACTGTTATGGCAAACTCATTTACCTTTGGGTTGGCAAAAACCAGCGTCGACCAGTATTCGGCACGCATGGAGAAAAAATATCAAAAGGCCCTTAAAGACGGAAACGACGCCTTAGCCAAAACTATTCGCGCTCAACAATTTTTCGTGATGAAACTTTTTTTTAACGGGGTAATTCCTGTATTGCGGACACTCGCTTTGCTCACTAAAAAAACCCATCTAGCGCCCATGTGTTCGGCTATCCAAGGCGGAACATTTGCCATCGCAGGCTGCCACGCCATTGCTACAGAAATGGTTCGAATGGGAAAACTCCGATTTCTTCCCAAAAAATATGCCGGAAAGAGTTGTGCGAAAGCACTGGTGGTTTTTGAGCCCGCCGAAATGATTAGAGAGTTAGCTGAAGTAGGAAGTTAAATAGAAGCGCCATCGTTTCTCTATAGATAGATTTTTTGGTATCACCGACTCTTTTTGCTTCATCGCCTCTTCTTGGTTCGCCCGTTTTGTTTGTCACGACTACTACGGGATTTGTTTTTTTAACATCAGACCCGCAGAACACAATAATCGCGTCTAAAAATGCTAATAACAGAATCCTTGCTAAATTAGATAGATATTTATGATTCACAGCTTACCTCCTGGAACCTTTTGCTCTGGCATTGCCCAATCTACAGGCCGGAAAAGGAAATGCTGATAGTGAAGTACCCACGGCAAGACATATGCAGACACTTCAGAAAAGGAGGACGAATTTTGAGAAACTATATTTATATTTATTCCAGCGGATTGAGCGCTCACTCCATTGAACCGATGGCTCCTTTTTTTGACGACGGGGCGACCCAGGATTTAAGTGAGGTCGTGGGAGACGAGGGCGGCGGCGGAATAAGCGCAGGCGGAGAAACTAACGCGCGAAGCGGCGGAGGACTTGAAGGGAAGCAGGCGTCCGACGAGGCGGAGAGCGCCCCCCTTCTTAGTAAGCTTCTTAGTTTGTTCTTAACAAAGGACTGATATTCAACGATTCAATCGTAGAGTTAAGCCTTAACCCTTATTTCACGCGGACGCGGGAGATTAAAGGCTTACACAGTATTTGCCGCTCTCCCCTTTCTTCGCGAAAAAGGCGCATGGCAAATTCACCCGCGGCCGAGGCTCGAAGGTCTTGGGCAAAAGCCCTTGCGTTGGGATGGGCTTGGTCCAATGGCGGCAATACCCCGCCGTAACCTTCTTCCGGACCAACTAACAATGCGGGGGCTACCGAACAGGCAAAGCAGAGATCTGCCGCACTAAAACGATCTCCCAGTAGATATTTCCTGCCATCTTTCATCTTTTCATCGACTGCCCTAAATTCGTCCCGAATAATTCCCTGAAGTTTTTGAATCCGCTGGGGACTGATTTTAAATCCCTTGAAGATAATTCTGCGAACCAAAGGGAGTATCGCAAGAAAAGCAGTGGCTTGAACCGGGCCTACGTTGCGATAGGCAATACAGCTCATCAAGCTTCTATTATTTAAGGCATGAAAATATCCCCACGCCCGAGTCGCAGGTGCCACGCGCTCGTTGAAATATTCTTCCATTGGCTCGACATCGGGATGCCAAAATAGTGTGGTCTTCTCATCACTAAACCGGTCGGACACATAGCGAACAATTTTTCGACTGTCGCAGATGACCTCGTTTTTATCGGTACGGAGGATCGGCGTGGAAAACCGGGTAGAATGTTTATCGCCGGATCCTTTTCCGTGCTGCGCGAACCAGGTTGCGCCAAAGTGAATTACAGGCATCAACGGTAGTTCTGAGTATCGGATTTTAAATCTATCTAGCGCCCACCTTGCCTTTTCGTTGTAATGGGAAAAACGGATGGTGGTGAGTTGAAATAACGGGCGTTTCATCGATTGTCCTTAGCGTAAAAATTAAGCAAGAAAAGGGAGAGAATCTCTTTGCACCGTTGGAGTTCCAATGGAGTGATGCCCTCTTTTTCAAAAAACTCGTCGATTCGTTTTCCATGAGCCCGTGCCTGAGTTCGCGATCGCACGAGCAGCTCTCTGCCTTTTGGGTTCAGTTTCCATAGCTGCTTACGAGCATCGGTAGGATCCCCAAAAGATTGAATGAGACCCTCAGCGCGCATTTTTGCGAGAAGTTCAGAAGTGGACGGCTTTGATTGGTTAAGAAGAGCTGCAAGCTCGCCATGACTAAGGAACCCTCTTTCCAGAGCTGAAAGAACTACCACCCGACTAACGGAAACTTTGCCCATCCGTTTGGCGGCAAGACTGGACATGCGGTTGCCTAGAGCAATGATAATTCCTGCAAATGAGGCTTGTGGCTTCCAAGGCGTCGGCATTTAGTTAGGTACCTAACTAAACAGGAGATTTAAATCAAGTGGGAATTTGTTCCGAGGGTCTAAAGGTTTTGCCTCAAGCTTCTAAAGACAGGCAATCAATCGCTTGGGAATCAGTTTCGTCGGGCACGCCAGCCAATTGTTTTGAATGTCGCTGAAGGTTACTACTCAATTCCTCTGCATCAGAAACTATTTGGCGGGAGATCATGCTCGCCTAAATATACCTTCACGTTATTGGGTTCTGGCTCATGCAGCCCAATTGAACTTGGCCGACAGACCGGGCCCAGCGGACTTGGTGGTTTCTTTATTTGAGAAAGACCGATCCGCCTCCGCCCTTCGAATCCTCTCTTACGAATGAAAACACCAATCCATTGCTGTTTTCCCTTTTACAATCTCCGCCAGATAAAAAGGGCCAACCCTATTGGGTTAAGCCCTTTTTATCTGGCGGAGAGGAGAGGATTCGAACCTCCGATACAGTGTTACCCGTATAACGGTTTAGCAAACCGCCGCCTTCGGCCACTCGGCCACCTCTCCACGAATCAGAACCTCGAAATGTCGCTGAAGAGCCCCCGGTCTGGCAAGTAAGTTTTACAAGTCCAGGCTTTCCTTGGCAAAAGACCGCACATTAGCCCCTAAATCAGGCTGAAAACTGCGGTAACGCGCGAAGAGCGGCGTAGTCTTCGTCACTTAATGGCGAGATCGCGTACGGGGCCGCTCGAATGGGGGCGGCGCTATGGGAAATGCGAACTCGCCTATCTAACCAGTCCCGACCCAGGGGATTCTTAAGAGCACTAAGCTGGTTAGAGACGATCGTGGTTTCAAGCTTTTTATCGACCGCGCAACCAATGCCCACGTAAAACCCAGCCAGTAAGAGAGTCACCCGCACGTAAGTGGAGGTGGTGTAATTGGTCATCAGACACGATCGCTGCGGATCTAATTTGGATCGCAGTTTGGTAAAATGGGACAGGCTCCACATCTCCAAATTTCCCTTAGCCGAATACGGATCATAAAAGATCGCATCGGGCGCTCGCAGCGAAGTCTCTTCTAACGTCTTAACAAAATCCCCAAGATGAAAATTCCACCTAATATTATTGGGCAACTGCGTAGTTCCGTTAGTGAGTAGCTCCCTAACTTCTTTTTCAAAACCCAGCGGGTAGCCCAGTTCAGTAGCGTGAGTAAAAGCAAACTCGATGGCATCGGTGCTTTTATCAAAGCTCTCGATGGTCACCGGATAGGGGCGGTCTTTGGGTAAACCAGCCTGCAGGGCTCGTATCGCAGTAAGTGCGTTAGCTCCGGCCCCAAAGCCTACGTCCCAGAGGTGAAAGTCCTGGCCTTGGCGACAGCGCTCCACGAGGTTCTGCTGCTCCACATGGAGAATCCTAGCCTCCTCTACAGGCCCAATACCGGGGTGAAAGGTTTCCGCCGGTTCCAGGCAGCGAAGGGTGACGACGCCGTTTCTCAATGTAATTAGTTCAAGCTTTTGCAAAGGTTCGAACCCTACCAGAATTGAGGTAAGATAATCCAATGCGACTTATATCACTCCTCTTTTCTCTCCTTTTAGCAGCGCCCTCTACCGCGGTGGAGGTGGTGGCCCCGGAAAACCGATGTCATTTACAACTAAGCGCAACGGAACTTGAGAGAGAAAAACTCTGCACTCCCCTCAATGAAGTGAGCTGCGGGAAAAAACCCCGGGATTGCATCTGGCGATGGGGTATCAATAAATGTCACTCCATCAAGTACACCTATTGCACAGAGTCCCTTCCTGGAATTTGCAGCAGCGGCGTCGAAGCGGTTGAGGCTTTCCCCCCTAAGCTCCCTAAGCGCACTCCCCGGTTCAAATGCATCGAGAAGAGCCCCATAAAAGCCGTCCGCATTAAGTAGGCATCCCTAAAAATCGTATAAATAGGGTCAGTTACAGCGATTTACATTGACTATTTGTCCTTTTCATGACACAAAGCGTTATGCCATTCCGTTTCACGAAACTCGCTGCGTTTGTGGTTATAGCTTTGCTCTGGTCTTTGCCGGTCACGGCAATTGACGGAGACAATAACGGAAGCAGCAATCCGGCACCGCAAAACGCTCCCTCATGCAAAGTCCAGTTGGCTAACTTAGCCACGCCAAAGACTCCTAACCTCGATACCTTTGGGCGCGACCTTACTGAACTGGGTAGAAGAGGAAAGCTAGACCCCATTATCGGACGCGCTGATGAAATAGCCCAAACCGTGGCAATTCTCATGCGCCAGAAGAAAAACAATCCCGTCATTATCGGAGAGGCTGGCGTAGGAAAAACCGCGATAGTGGAAGGCGTTGCCCAACTAGTCGCCGATGGCCGTGCCCCCGAAGCCTTGAAAAACATTCGAATCGTTGCGTTGGATTTAGGCCTTGTGGTTGCTGGAACCAAGTACCGCGGCCAATTTGAAGAACGGCTCAAAGCAATCTTAAAAGAAGCAAAAGCCGATCCTAATATCGTTGTTTTTACAGATGAGCTTCACACTATTGTCGGTGCAGGAAGCGCTGAAGGATCGATGGACGCAGCGAACTTGCTTAAACCGGCGTTATCCCGCGGCGAAATAAAAATGATCGGGGCAACGACACTGGACGAATACCGAAAACACATTGAAAAAGATCCTGCTTTAAACCGTCGGTTTCTGGCTGTTATGGCCAACGCGCCAGACACCAATGACACCATTGATATTCTTAGTGGCTTGCGAGCAAATTCCGAAAACCACCATAACGTTGAAATTAGCGACGGGGCAGTTCAACTAGCCGTCAAACTATCCGACCGTTTCGTAGGCGGAGATCGTCATCAGCCCGACAAAGCCATCGATGTGATCGATGGTGCGGCGGTTCGGGCTCGATTAAAGGCCGAGGGTTATGTAAATCCTGAGGTCAAAGCTCTTGATGCGGAGATAGCGGAGCTTTCTGCAGAAAAGCAAAATGCCCTAGCGGACAATGAATATGAGAAAGCCGCCCAACTCCACGTTAGAATCAAAGATTTAGAGGCTCGTCGTTTAGTAGCGATCAAAGTCCCGGCTCCAAAAATCGTTGTCGACGAAGAGACAATCCGCCAGCAAGTCAGCCAAATGACCGGCATTCCCCTGCAAACGCTTGATCCGAATGAGGTTCGTCGCCTCCTCACCATGGAAGACAAGCTAAACAAAGTAGTCATTGGACAAAAAGACGGCGTCGAAATGGTTGCAAACGCCGTTCGAAAATCACGATCCGGCATGAACGACCCCAAGCGCCCTATTGCCACCCTAGTTTTTGCTGGCCCAACGGGAGTAGGAAAAACGCTTCTTGCCAAAGAACTGGCCGAATTCATGTTTGGAACTAGTGACGCACTCATCGAACTCGATATGTCTGAGTATATGGAGAAGCATAACGCAAGCCGCCTTAATGGAGCTCCCCCTGGTTACGTGGGGTACGAAGAGGGTGGTCAGCTTACAGAAAAGGTTCGGCGTCGTCCCTATTGCGTTGTTCTTTTAGACGAGATTGAGAAGGCCCACCCCGATGTTTGGAACATGCTTCTTCAGATCATGGAAGAGGGACACCTTACCGACAGTTCGGGCCGCAAGGTTAGTTTTAAAAACGTAATTTTGATCATGACCACCAACGTGGGGGCAGAAGCCGTTCAGAGCGGACAAACTTTTGCCTTTGGCAAACCGGACGCTGCTAGCCAAGCGACGGAATACGAAAAGACTAAAGAGGGGGTTATTCACGCCCTGGAAAAGACTTTCAAACCGGAGTTTCTCAACCGTCTTGATGACACTGTCGTTTTCCGAAGTTTAAGCAGATCCGAACTCCATCAAGTAGTGGATTTAGAACTCGGAAGCATCGAAAAACGGCTGGTCGACAAACAACTCACCCTTAAAGTTTCCGAAGAGGCAAAAGACTTCCTCTTAGAACGAGCTGATAGCGATAAATACGGCGGACGTGCTCTACGCCGCATTGTGGAGCGGCTGATCGCCGATCCCATTGGAAACCAGCTGCTGAGAGGAACCTTTGCTGGTGCCACCGCTATCAACGTAAATGTGGAATCCAATGATGGCCAAAAACGTTTGGTATTTACGCCTTCCCACTAGTGCAGAGGTCAGCTCTTGGGCACCGGAAGGCCTGCAAGTTCCATAATCCGCAGGGCATTGGTGGTAGGGCAAGGTCCGGCCTGGATGTGGTAGGTAAAACTCATTTTGTTGTCTTCGATAATCTCTTTGAAATGATAATTGCTAATGCCAGGAATTTTGTCGGCAAGTTCCGCCAACTCTAAATCATGCGTAGCAATTAAACCGCCAGCGCGGAGTTTGGCCATCGTCTCAATGTACGCGCGACTGCCTACTAGCCTCTCCCGATTGTTGGTTCCGCGGAAGATCTCATCAATTAAATAGAACACAGGGGTTGCTTCTGATTCCCCGGCAGCATCGAGAATCACTTTGAGCGCTTTTACTTCTGCATAAAACGAAGAAACCTGATCCTCCAAAGAATCGGCCACCCGAAGCATAGAATAGAGTCGACTATTAGAAAAATTGAAGCTCGCTGCAAAAACCGGGGCACCAGCCTTGGCCAAAAGTAGATTGGAACCGAGCGTACGCAAGAAAGTGCTTTTGCCGGACATGTTGGAACCCGTGATGAGGTAACACCAGTGGCTAGCATCAATTTTTACTGAGTTCCCAACGCTGCGATCGTCAGACAACAGGGGATGTCGCACATTTTCCCCGATTAAAAGCGGCGTGCGACTACGGTTTGGGACCAGGATCGGATAGTTTGCCGTCTCCTTAAAAATATCGGCCAGGCCTGCTAGCGATAGAAACGATTCCAACTGAGAAAAAGAGTCGGTCCATTGCGCCACGTCCTGGCGCAGACGAAGGCGAAATCGTTCTAGAGCGAGCGTTACCAAGTAATCTAACGGAAAGACGATGTGGACAAGAATATAAAGCAGCGGATTAGCACGTGTGCTCAGTAGACTGACGAGAAAGGCCAGTTTACGAAACGCCGCCGAAGGCCGATGGGCGCTTTGAAAAGGTTTCAGCAAATTTGCCAGCGCCGTTCCCTCTTTCGCCTTATAGGATTCCAGTAGCCGTGCGATGTGAGAAAAGCGGCTTAACGAAGACTCTAAAGCAACCGCGCGTAAAAAAGGATTGTAGAAATGGGAGGAGGCCCAAGAAAAAACGGCAAAGGCGCCAAACCAGGGGATAAGAAAAAAGGGGCCGATGTGCTTGGAGATATAGCCAGCAGCTAACACTACAGCGGCAGCGTAGAGCACTAGCATTGCCGTTACTAATCGTTTTCCCTGGCCAGAGTGAAAAGGGTGAGCGAGGAAGGAGTCTAAGCTGAGTAAATCAAAGACCGCGTCCGATTCCAATTTTCCTAACAGGAGAATCTTGCGACGAAAAGCCCTTTTGCCTTGCAGTTCTTTTACGATAGCCTGACGCTGTAATATAGTTTCATTATCAGCCTCGTTACTTTCAAAGAGCTCCTTTAATTTTTGAAAGCCAGTATTGGATAGCGTGGTGTTGATCAAACGAAGGAGGGAATACTCTCCAATGAGATCTAAATCTGAAAAGTAGCGGGGGAGTTTGGCCTCGTCTGCCGAATTAGGCAGTTCCGCAAGGGCTGGCCAATGCCGTTGTTTGGTGGCCCGTTCACAAGCCAGAATTCCCCGATAGATCTCTCTTCGCTTAAGAATTCGGCGCACCTTCGTGTTCCACACCACGAGCCCGACAAAACTTAACAACGCCACCAGAGAAAAAGGAGTGGCGGCAGGGCTCTTGGCAAACGTCAAGCCCACGATCAGTAACGAGCCAACTCCAAAGACAAGAATGCGCGCGTTGGCGATCTTCGCCTCAAGCGTACGTAGTGACGTTAGGTGCTTGTCTAGACGGCTAATGAATTTGTTCTGGGAGTCGATGGGGAAAAAGTAAGCTAAATTTGGTCACTGGACAAGTTTGCCTGTAATCCTGCGCGCTAGACCTTTGCCTGAGTGACGGTTTGCTTCCCTTCCTGTTTTTGCGCTTTCCTAGGCCCGGCCCCAAGCAGCCAGCCATTTGTTTTTAGTTGAGCAAGGACAGGATATTGGTTCGCGTATATTTCACTGGGAATTGCGGAGGCCAATTTTGCAAGCGCAGCCCGACTAAAGGTACCAGCAAGAAGAAGGGCAACGGCTCCATAGGCCAGAGTTTCAAAAATACGAAACCAGTCGTCCTGAGAAGCCAAGGAGTTGAATTGCCATGCCAAAATACCAATGAGCAATACTAGGACGCCTAGCACAGGACCGTTGGCTAGTAACGGTCGCATGTGATGAACCTGTTCGCAGCCTTCACAGCGTGGCACTGGGAAATTAATGGCCTCAATAGCGTATTGTTTGATCGCCTTTCCCTGCGAGTCCAACTCTTCGCCAATCTCCTTCCCATTGCGGTGCAACGCCACTTTAATGTGGAGGTCGGGCTTGAGTGCCTTCTTTTCGTCACAGAACCAACACTTTTCGACATCAAAAACGGGTTCTTGTTTAGGGACAACTGGATTTGGGAAATACGGGCTAGTCATATCTCTAAATATCGGTAGCTCAATTGAGAGCCTTTAGAGAAATCGTTGGCGCCAACTTCACTCCCCAAGAGCAGCTCTGATGGCAGCTCTAAGCGGCTCCGGCCCCAACTGCTCTTGCAACTTGCCATTCACAAAAAATGACGGGGTTCGTAAAACACCTAACTTGGTTCCATCGTCCTTGTCTTGTTGAATTTTACTCAGGTGCTCCGCATCATTGAGTGACACCTTAAGCTGCTCTACATCCAGCCCTAAAGCCGGCAGGTAGGTGAGTATTAGCTCGGGCTTTGAGGCTTCATGCCCTCCCCATTCTGATTGCTTAGCAAAAAGTAACTCCAAAGTTTCCCAGTATTTTCCTTGTTTCCGCGCTGCCTCAAGTACCGTGCTGGCATAGATCGAATCTTTATGTAATGGCATGTAGCGTAATACCAATCGAACCTTTCCCTCAAATTCCTTCAAGAGATCTTTTGCCAGGGGATAAATGGCACGACAGGCTTCGCACTGCGGATCAAAAAACTCCACTATGGTCACCTTGGCGCCCGGGAGCCCCACTTCAGGACTATACGGACGAACCAGCAGCTCAGCATGGGCCTGGGCTAGCGACTCGCTGATCTTGGCCTGACTGTTTCGGTACCACGAGGCCGCCCACAAAAAAACGGTGAGCAACGCACAGGTAATTCCCAGGAGTAGCCATTTACTGTTTTTCATTTTTTGCTCCGTGAAAGGGACTGAAATCGAAAAGTACTGGCAGCAATAGTCAAAAAAGCCAGCAACGAAAGTAGGGGAATGGTCAGAAAGCCAAATCCTTCAAACTGCCGACTCGTGCACGGCACGCCTTGCGTGCAAGGGCTAATGCCTTCGGGAATGACGCCGTAGTAGAGCAGATTGTGATAAACGGCGAGCGCTAATCCAATAGTCAACAACGGCCAAGCATAGCGATACACACGCCCGTCGCGACTTAAAATCCCTACCGTAAAGATAGCGACCAAAGGAAACATGGCAACACGCTGATACCAACAAAGCACGCAAGGAGGGAACTTCATCACCTCACCAAAAAAGAGACTCCCCAATACAGCAGTCAGGCTAAGCATCCAGGCAATGAGCAACCACACCCAGGCTTTGCTCGTTGGCGAAAGTGGTTCCATTATTAACCCTTAAAATTATCGACCAAGGGGATCTCACGTTTGGCCCCAGGAAAAGCTCGCCCCCCGTATACGGCTTTTTCAAGCCAAGCCACTTCAGCATCGAGGGCGTCTTTATAGATTGCTTTAAACCAAGCCCGGTTTCCAGCATCCCAATAGTAACCGCGGCTCTTTAAAATATCTTTGGTTTCAAAAGGGGAGCCACTGGCCACTACCTTAACCAAGGGACGGCCTGAGTTTTCCAAAAGCTCGTGGAAATAGGCCTTGCCTGTTTGATTATCCGTTAAGCTAAGCAGGTAAGTGAGCGCGTCCACATCGTTGAGAGCACGGTGAGCGTCGACAAAAAAGCCGTGAAAAATGCTCAGCACTTCAAGTTTACTGGAGGAGAACCCCTTGGCCGGCCAATCCACCTGCTTGACCGAACAGCCCCAGATTTTTGAACTCGAAATAGGAGCGTAACGATCAATAAACTGCCGATCGAACGCGGCATTGTGCGCAATAATAATCTCTGCATCGGCGAGATAGTCGTGCACTCTTGCCCAGTCTATTTTCTGATTCTTCACCATCTGATCGGTCAGGCCAGTCAGACCGATTATTTGGGGGGAAAGTGGCTCGCCCGGATCTTGAAGGGCCGAATAGTTCTCCTCGGCATTGAGGACAGCGCCATCGGATTTGTTGAATTTGAACTTACGTAGCCCAATCTCAATCACTTTGTCCTTGGCGCGATCAAGGCCCGTGGTCTCAACGTCAAGTATGGCGCCCGTCCCAATAAGATTTCCATTGGAGGCAATCCATTCCGGCGTCGCGTAGCCGGGGATACTAGCCACCTTAGCCAATTTGTTAAGAGTCACTGTCTGCCCGTCTTCTGACTTGCCGATCCATTTAAAAGCCATACCACTCCCTGTAGGACAGAGAGCTAACAGGGGGGGCAGCGGAAAGAAAAGTAGATTCTTGGAATTACCTTATTAGCCGGTCAAACCATCAAAAGAATGGCTCTAGGCGGTACTTTTACAATTCTCGCATCGGATCCAAACATAAAGCCAAGCGGCGAGCACTGCCCCAACCGTAGGGGCGACTAGGTAGATCCACAGGCCCTCAAAGTTTCCCGATGCTAACGCGGGCGCCAAGGACCTTGCCGGATTCATAGAAGCCCCGGTCACCGGACCTCCCACAAAGGCGTCGACCGCCACTGCAGCTCCCACAGCGGCACCGGCCATCGTGCCAAGGGCGCGTGTATCCGTAGCGACTGCCATAATTACAAACATAAGAATAAACGTCATCACGACTTCCCAGCCAAAGGCTTGGAGAGAACTGACATGCGGCACAGTGGCCCCATATTGCAACCCCTCGGGCAGTAGGAGAGTAAGAATTCCCATGGCGAAAATCGCTCCCAAAAATTGCCCGGCCAGATAAATGGGAACTTCCCTTTTGGGAAAGTGGCGGGTCAAGGTAAAAGCGATGGTTACTGCAGGGTTGATGTGCGCGCCGGAAATGTGTCCCACGGCGTAAATTACGGAGGCAACTACAAGGCCAAAGATCACGGCAACGGAGCCCGGAGCAACAGTTCCGGGGAATCGTTCCGAAACCATTAAAGCACCACAGCCTGCAAAGACCAAAGTGAACGTCCCTACAAACTCAGCAACCCCTTTGCGAATCAGTTCAGTGTTCATTCGACCAAGGTAGGTACCATAGGATGTAGTGAAGTTGGAACGGAATTAGCGAAAACTCGGGCTGAGCCAACAGCGGCTTGGGCCGTACCGCGAAAAAACTCGGTGCCTTCCTTTGGCTTCCAACCAGGCCGGCCAAAAGCATAACGGAAGGCATCTCCTAGACTCTTTGATCCAACGATATCTTTTACAATTGCAAGAGGTTCAAGAAAATTGATCTTGATTGGATTTTGAGTTCCGATGGGAGTGGTTAATCCGTAGATCACTTTCTCCACTTCCTTTTCGTAAGTACCAAAGAGTTTATCCCAACCAATTAAAATTCCAGTGTAGTTTTTATCTAGGTAATGCGGATTTGATCCATGATGGACCCGATGGTTTGAAGGAGTATTTAGATAGTCCTCTACCCAACCCAATTTTCCAATGTACTCGGTATGAATCCAATACTGGTACATCAACACTAAAGATCGGCCCACCAAGACCATCGCTGGGCTAAACCCCAATAGAATCATAGGCGCATGAAAAAAGGTGGATGACAGGGCTCCCAAAATGGGGAGTCGGATTGCCGTACTAAGATTGTAATAAGAGGAGCTATGATGAACGGAATGGTAGGCCCAAAGGAACCGCACCTCGTGCTCATACCTGTGCTTCCAGTAATATACGAAATCTGCGACAAAAACTGCCAGGACCCAAACCAGAAGATTTGAGGGCAGATGGTAGGGGACGTGATGGCTAAGAAATGTGAATGCCGCGATAGTTCCCCCCAGGGCAAACCCATCTCTCCAAATTCTCTGAAGAAACCAAATCGCCACGTTCGACGTGGTTTCTCGAATGTCGGACTTTCGCGTTACCGCATAGGCAATAATTCCCTCCAGGGCCGCCAACACCATCATTCCCATGGCTACGATATTTAAAACGTCTGGATTTTTCATAGGAAGCATTCCCCTTTATTGGTGCCAACCCATTGCACCGTGTAATTCATTATATCAAACGTTTGTTTGAATATGTCAATCGAACGTTCTTTTCGGCCTAGGTGGATTAAAATCCCCGCATCTGGTAATCCTTTTTGACCGTGACAAAGAAGCCCACCCTCACCTCGCGTGAACTTATATTGAGTAAGGCAAAGCAGCTCTTCGCTGAGCGCGGTTTTGATGGCATCTCGGTGCGAGAAATTGTTGGCGCAGCAAGGGCCAACGTTAGCATGGTCAACTACCACTTTGGCAGTAAGGAGGGCCTTTACCGGGAATGCTTGGCCAGCTTTGGAACCCGCAACCTTCTCATCGCCCAAGAGACCCTGGCCGCGCCCAGTGACACGAGAGAACTTCAATTGCGGCTGCAGATGTATCTCGAAAGAACTTTGCAATCTCATCTACAAGATCCTGCGATGTACCGCATCGTGGATCAAGAGATCGAGCGCCGAAGTCCTGAGTTTAAGGATATCCTGGAAAAGGTTTTTATTGAGGTCTTTAAAACCGTTCACGACTTTTTCGTCATCGCTCAAAAGCGAAAAATAGTGCACAAGGCACTTGATCCGTTGGTTCCCACCAGCATGGTTCAGGGGTTTATTCGACAGGAATTAAGAACCGATTCCCTTCGCCATGAGATCCTTGGCAAGACCATCAAGGACGACGAGTTTCGCCAAAAAGCAATATCCGACTTTACGAGCATTCTCTCAACCGGTCTTTTTTGAAAGCTCTCGAATCTTTTCTGCAATACCATCACGCGTCTGCCTAAACCGGGCCAATTGAGTTGCCTCGTCCCCCTCTTTTCCCGCAGGATCTGTAAAAGGCCAATGGAGTTTTGTTGCCTTGGATTTGAGAAAGGGGCAGACCTCTTCAGCACAAAGTGTGACGACATAATTAAGGCCCGCTAAAAAATTTGGGCTTAACTCATCGCAGGTTTTTGAATGATATCCCGAAATATCAATTCCGATTTCTTTCATAACGGCGATGGCAAAGGGGTTCACTGAGGTCGGTCTTGAGCCGGCGCTCTGCACAACGGTGTCGGCGCCCAAAAATTTGCGACCCAACCCTTCGGCCAACTGGCTTCGGGCGGAATTAGCTACACACATAAAAAGAATATTCATTTGCCCTTGATTTGTCTGTTGCCCCGAGCGGCGTCAAGGGCTTTGTTAAACGGCAGGGGCTGAGTTACCCTATGAACTTCTTTAGAGATCAAATTTTTCTACTCACTTGATGAAAACTCCTTTTTTCAAATGGGCATCCCTCAGCGCGCTTTCTGGAATACTCTCCGGCGTTGCGGCAGCTATTTTTCTTATCTTATTGGATTGGGCGACTCGAACTAGATTAGCGAATCCTTTATTGATCGGTTGGTTACCGTTAGCTGGACTGGGAATTGGCTGGTGGTACTTTCGCTATGGCAAAGACATCGCCGCCGGCAATAACCTCATTCTCGAGGAGATCCATAACCCCAAAAATACAGTTCCTCTCAAAATGGCGCCCTTTATACTTCTAGGCACCGTCGTCACTCATCTTTTTGGCGGATCAGCGGGGCGCGAGGGAACCGCCGTTCAGATGGGGGCCACGCTCTCCGATCAAATCTCTCGAATTTTTAAGGTTTCAAAAGGGGAACGAAAAATTCTCCTGGTGACTGGTGCGGGCGCTGGTTTTGGCGCGGCCATTGGGGCGCCTTGGGCTGGAGCCCTCTTTGGAATGGAGGTCATCCAGATTGGGCGGCTAAAACCCTTTGCCCTTGTGGAATGCCTTATCGCCTCGTTCTGCGGCTACTACACGGCGGTGCTCCTGGGAGCTCCTCATTCGGTTTATCCCATTCCTCAGTGGGGGATGTTTACGTTTGCCAAGTTGGCTTGGGTTGCCTTAGCGGGAGTCATTTTTGGCTTGGTGGCCCAATTTTTTTCTCGCTTTACCCACCTGGTGGAGCAATTCCACAAAAGAGTGATTCCCCACCCTCCCCTAAAGCCCTTTTGTGCCGGAATCTTATTACTTATTTTTTATAACATCGATGGCTCTTACCGATACGCGGGACTTGGCATCGACATCATTCAAGAGTCCTTACAAAGTCTCTCCTCATTTCGGGACCCCATTTTTAAAATCTTTGTGACCGCCGTTACAGTGGGTTCCGGTTTTAAAGGGGGAGAGTTCATTCCCCTAGTCTTTATCGGGTCAACTTTGGGAAGTGCTCTTGGCGCGATGTTTCCCGTCTCCGCAGGACTGTTGGCCGCAGTGGGATTTGCCGCAGTGTTTGGGGCAGCTGCAAACACACCGCTTACCTGCACGGTCATGGCGATTGAAATTTTTGGATTTGAAATAGCTCCGTTTGCATTAGTCGGCTGCTACGTCAGTTACTTGTTCTCGGGCCATCAAGGGATCTACCAGAGCCAAAGAATAGCTCAGCGCAAGGGGCACCGATTTCTTATGAGTTCGAAGAAGAAATCGAGGTAGGAACGAGACGCCCGCCCTCTTTCATTTTCTCTTCCCCGGCAACGCCGGCTTCGTGATATTCGGCATCCTGATTGACCTGCCACACGTCGTACTTTTGAGATTGGGAGACAATATTTTCTACGGTCAACATAGCCGTCATCATGGCATGATCTTGATTGTTGTATTTGTGCATGCCATTTCGACCCACAACATGAAGTGAGGGAAATTTTGCTTCCAACTCGGTGCGCACCGCCTCTACATGACCCTGGTATTGATGATCGTAAACGGGATACGCTTTTTTCTGGCGAACCACACAACCGTCGAGGACGTCTTTATCCTCGGCCAGCCCTAAAGCTAGCAGCACACTCTTGGCAAGAGCGATCAATTGCTGATCAGGCATCTCCCAAAGCCCATCATTTTCGAAACAAAAGTACTCCATGCCGTAGCAATTGGTAGAAGCGTCGGGTACCAACTCCGGAGACCAGGATTTATAATTTTGAACGCGTCCTACTTTGACGCTCGGATCGTGGATGTAGATCCAGTTGTCATCAAACAGACCACGATCTTTAACCACCAAAGCGACAGTGAGAAAGTCGCGGTAACGCAGTTTATCGGCACGGGGTCGACTCGCCATTACCGGTTCAATCCCGTGAACCACTTCTTTTAACGGCGCTGACGAAATCACCTGAGCCGCCCAGAGGGTTTTTGTCTCACCCTTCTCGGTATAGCGAACTTCCCAAAGTTTTTTGTCAGGGTGATGGGTCATTCCTTCAAATCGGCAGCCCATGAGAACTTCGCCGCCCATCTCTGTGGTCTTTCGGGCGGCCGCATCCCACATCATGCCAGGACCTCGCCGAGGATAACGAAAGGAGTCGATAAGGGTCTTAATGACCTGAGAACGGTCCTTGTTTTTTTTCTTCGGAAGAAGCGCATTAAGTATTGCCCCTCCCAAAGATAGTCCTTTGATCCGTTGTGCGGCCCAGTCAGCCGAGATCTCCTTACAACTCATTCCCCAAACTTTTTCGGTATATGTCTTAAAGAAGATCGAAAAGAGGCGGGTTCCAAACTGATTGGAGACCCAGTCTTCAAAATTTGTAGGATTGGGATTTGGGAAGAGCCTCACCCGAGCATAGGACAGAACGCAAAGAGTGGACTCCACAATTCCCAGTTTAAAAAGGGCATCAAACGCTTTTAGCGGGTAGGAGAAAAACTTTCCCCGGTAATAGATCCGACTCGAACGTGGCCGTTCCAACATGTCGTTGGGCAGGAGCTCCGTCCAAAGGGCTTCGACCTCTTTGGATTTAGAAAAGAAGCGGTGCCCCCCAATATCAAAGAGGTAACCTTTGTAATTCACCGTTTTTGAAATACCGCCCACATAGATGGGGTCCGCTTCGAGGACGGTAACCCGCACTTTCTTTTGAGAAAGCAGGTAGCCAGCCGTCAGACCGGCTGGTCCGGCGCCAATAATTAGTACGTCAGTGTTGGGCTGTGAATTCATAGTTGTCCAAAAAGTAAGTAAACCAGCCAGAGCCAACCCCGTGAAGAGATAAAGTTATCTTTCCAATGATTTGGTAAGTAACCACCCCCCTCTCCCCAGGAAGGCCAGTGGAAGGCCGCTAGACTTGGTGGGCCAAACCGTGTAACAAATGACCTTCTTTTCCGGGCGCCAGTAGCTCAGTTGGATAGAGTATCAGACTACGAATCTGAGGGTCCCAGGTTCGAATCCTGGCTGGCGCGCCATTTCAAGGGAGTTACCTCACAGGTAGCTCCTTTTTTTTACTCAAAACGTTGCAGGATTCGAAAAAGGAGACGGTGCTAAGCCCGACCGATCAGGAAGGGGTTGGCAGAAAAACACCAATTTATTGGTGTTTTTCAGTCGGGAGGCGGCCTGCGCAGTGAAATTCGCCCAAAGCGAATTTCACGGAGTAGGCGAATCCTGGCTGGCGCGCCATTTCAAGGGAGTTACCTCACAGGTAGCTCCTTTTTTTTGCTCAATCGGACAAATTACTAGTTGGCCGGGTTACCAACGGCCGGCCGGGTGAGTCGATCTACCAGGTAGCTTAAGCGGCTGTAATTTCAAGCCTAAAGAGAAAAAAGGGCCAACAGACCAACACCGCGTCAATGGCTCTTGCCTTGGCGTTAGTGGCGGAGGGGATGATCCTGGGTTTGGAACAGTATGTTCCAAAAGGAGTGGCTCAAAGGGGGGCGCGGATGAGATAAATAGGTAATGGGGATAGGGAGTGAAAGTTGTCGGGAGTTTCTTGAGACGCTTTATGTGCAGCGTAAAAGGAAGAACCCTCGTTATTCGCTCCGAGCGCTGGCTCGGCACCTAACGATGAGTCCCGGGGAATTGTCTGAAATACTGCGCGGGCTGCGGCCGGTGACCTCAAAGACCGCATTACGAATTGCCAAAGCTTTGGATTTCTCTGCAGGGGAGACCAAGTTCCTGGTTAGCCTGGCGGAGAAAGAACGGATCAATGAGGTTTCACCTCTACCGGCATCAGAACGACTGGCGTCACAAACGTTTGCCTTAGCCAGCGACTGGTTTTGCTGGGCACTGATTGCGCTGACTGAGACGCCTGACTTTTCGTGGAATGGAAAACGAATCGCAAAGAGGCTTGGCGTTAGCGAAACGGAAGTTCGAATTGCTATCGATAAACTCAAGCGTGCGGGAATTCTTATCGAGGGCTCGTCTGGTCTTGTGGTCAAAAAAGAGGCGATCGTTTTTGATGAAGGCATTCCCTCCCAAGCCATCCGCGAATACCACCGTCAGATTCTAAGCAAGGCTGAGCAGGCTTTGGAATTACAGGCAGCCTCAGACCGAGAGTTTTCCGGAATTACCGTGGCAATCAATGCCTCTTTGGTTCCGGTTTTAAAAAAAGAGATTTCGAATTTTTTAATGGAGTTGGGCGAACGTTACGGTTCAGGGAAAAATAGATCTGAAGTCTATCACGTAGAAATTGCCGCGTTCCGGCTCACCCAGGGGAAAGATCATGACGCATAAAAAGATTGCCATAAGTCTCATAAGCTTGATTTGCGCTATCAGTTTTGGCGACGGCTATGTTCACATTGGAAACGGGGATGATGGCAGCGACCTTGAGGGGCTTACTGCGCTTACTTTCGGCCCTGTGGTTGCCGCCCGAGAAAAAACGGTATCGCTGTTAAGCAAGCTTGGAGTGAATGGGATTTCCGCTCTGGGAAATCTTTTGCCGGAGGTGCAACGCAGCCAGCTCTTCTTGGTAAAGACCGACATTGTCTCTTCACTAAAAAGTGATCGAAACAATTTCCATAGTGATACGACCGGCAGAGTCTTTGCCAGAACACTGGCTCAACCCTATGCCGACACCCGTTTTTTTCCAGTCAGCCAACGGCTTGATGAGGATCAACTAGTAGCCCTTCATATTCACGAAGGGTTACATAGGGCCCTTCCCGCAAGTTACCGCGAAGATGAGAACGTGGTTTCAGAGATCACCTTGGCTATCACTTCCCCGTCAGCCACTCAGGACCAGATTAGGCAGGTGACTCAAAAACTAATTTATCAAAACGACATTCGGCATCTGCCCCCTAACACTGGGGGATTTGCGTCCAGCATCCCACCGGCCTTGGCCCTAGGATATGAGACTCACGCCAGGCCCTCTCGTATTGGGTATAGTTTTACCCAGTTCATTGGTGGCTTCGATCGA
>JAYVQZ010000393.1:0-5025 GCA_043776735.1 Deltaproteobacteria bacterium
AAACGTCTACCAGCCACCAGGCAGTCTCCCATCCGCCTTAAATATGCTGCGTAGCATGCTGTCGGTGAAGTCCCCGGAACTTACAGGTCTGATCGGTATTCAGTTCGGGAAAGCAATGAATTGGCTACTATTCCCGGAAACGGCCCACAGGCCGAGCGTTCCAAAAGGAAGTTGGGTATCTTTTTTCCTAGGTACCAGGCAATCCGAATAGCGAGCGGCTTTCCGCGGTTGATTTGAAAATTCGTGCCGCTTCCTCTTTCGTGTAGGAGACCCTCACCGCGCCCATAACGTAAGGCCCGGCTTCATACGGGGAAAAGGCGGCTTCAAATCCGTTGCCCAAGGGAAAAATCTTGTCCAGGTGAACTTTGCCCGGAGGCTTCTGGTCTGCAAAGTAGCCGTCGAAGTCTTCCGCGCCGTTCTCAGCCCAGCTTTTTCGGAGCTTTTCGTTCAGGGATCTATTCATGACGGACTCGCCGTCAGCATTGAGAAGTGGGGCAAGTTCTACGATGGTTCCTTTCTCTAGATTGAACACGACGGTGCGGATGTCATACTGGCCGTGCGACGTATTCGGCCATCGCATCCAATGTCGTCCAACGAAGACCAAGTAGGATCCCAATATTAAGGGTTCTTCAAGGCTCACTTCCATCTGGATCTTTCCTTCCCCCTCGTCGCCACAGGACTCTGTCTGCGTATTGCCTTCCACATTCTTGAGGGCCAGAGCGTTCAGTTTAAGATCGATGGCGTTTCTTTTAGGTGAAGTGAAAACGTAGAAATCCCGTTCAATGGAGCAGACCTTGTGTTTGGAAAAAGTAGTCTGGGGGATCATTTTTCTGCCTCCCCCAAGCTCGAAAATGCGGTGAATTTTTCGATTGGCTTTGACGAGCTGAAACGGGAGAGCCTTCCCATTTTTCCCGGTCCACGTTCCCGCGACAGCTTGATAGCGGACGAAAATTCCCTTGAAGGTTCCCGTTTCCGCCCCCTTTCCGTCTCTTTCAGACATTACAAATTCGCCCGTGGCGAGATTCGGGTCCGTCCTGCCCGTGAGTTTCAAATCTGCTTGGCTTCCCGTGTAGCGATAGAAACCGGAAAGTACGCCCTTCTCGTCCGCCTGGAGTGACATCCGGACGAATAATTTGCCGAGGTTGCCTTCGTACGACTGCTCGATGGCCGCTTTCCATTCCTGTCGTTTAAACTCCGCGTCGAAGGGCCTGGCTCCCTCGGGCTTGCTGCCCACTGTCGACCAGGTGCCCTTCAAATGAAAAACCGATTCGAACTCTCCTTTGAATAGGGCGGTGGTCGTTCCTTTAGGACCCAGCTCTTCGAGGAGGAATTCATTTCCTTGTGCGATTAGTTTTCCTTTCAACTCGATAGGGATTCCAAAGCTCTCATAGAAGTAGAACCCTCGTAGACTCTCTCCCTCCCGACTGAGAAAAAGCATGAATTGGGCTTTGCCGTTGATGGTTCCCTGATAAGTCTCCATTTGCCCGTCGGGGATTATCTTATTCCCGCGCCCCGGCTTGGCGGACGCCCCCTTCAACAAGGCTAGAAGCTCAAGGTCGGTAGTCATGTCGAGAACGCTTTTTTGGTTGATGTCGGTTCCCCGTACGCTAGCGCCCCGAGAAAGGAGGAATTTAACCATTTGAGTTTGACGGTATTGGAGTGCCTTCATGAGGGCCGTCTCGCCGGAGTTTTTGGTGACCGTGTCAATATTAGCACCGTGATCCAGAAGTAAAGTCGCGGTCGGAACGTTGCCGAAGGTCGCAGCGTTCATCAGGGGAGTGATGCCGGTGGTAGCCTCTGCATTCACGTCAGCACCTTTCCCGATGAGAAACCGAACGGCCTCTGTACTACCCTCGTAGATCTGTGGCTGCACCCGCCCCCCTCCCGCGGCTTTATGAAGGGAGGTGGTTCCGTAAGGGTCGCGTTCGTTCACATCGGCTCCGGCCGCGACTAAGTCCGCCATCTCTTTGACTGCTCCCCGGTAGGCCGCATCCGTCAACTTCGTGGCGGCATGGCTTTCAGCGATCAGGCAGATTCCCAATAGGAGAGTCGGTAGCCGGAAGAAAGGTCTCATTACTGGCGCTCCTTTGGGGGGGGAATCAGAAATTCTAGTCCATCCCGCGAGAACTGTGAAGCGTGGGCTTGGAATTCAACTTCTCGGCTTCGCTGCGGGACTTCCCCTTCGAACCCCGCAAGCAAATGCTTCGCATTTGCACCTTTGGTAGTGCCTCTTAAGGACGTCGGTAGACAGTTTAGTGTTTGATTAATTTTTTTTATGGAGCGGGTGACGCCATAGTGGGCGAACCAATGGTCGTGGCGCGCGAGTGCCCGGCTCAATGGGGTAGGGTTACGATGGGACCGGGGCGAGCTGGCAAGACTTCGTCTGGTCCGGAAATAGTTAAACGAGCTTCTTATAGTGACAGCGAAGAATGTCAGCTAGCTTCCTCGCCGTTTTAAGACCGATTGGTCTGGTTCCTTTTTCCATGGCGGAGATATTCGACTGAGGGATGCCGCTCTTTTTCGCCAGTTCCTGCTGGGTAAGGTCCTCTCTGATCCTATACGCTTTGAGGCTGTTTGCCGGAGTGATCCCTCCAGGAAATTCAAGCTTCTTGAGAAGAGCTCTATTTTCTCCGTCAGAGATCAGCTCTTCATCGGTGCCAAGCCCCGCAGCATAAACGAGAGCTTCTTCCACAATGCGCAACTTTCCTTTGGGTAAATCTCTAAGAGACGGAAATCTCTTCTTAACGTTTTTAAGAACAGTGATTGCAGTCATCGATATGCTTCCCTTCTATGGGCAATCTTAACGACTATTAACGTCGGTTTTACGACCTGTATGAGAACTCTCCATTCACGAGTGAGCTTAATCCTAATTTCGTCACTTCCCTTAAGAGGTTCACAATCCCAACCAAACGGGTAGGGACCTTCGCGTTCCAAATCATCGACAAGTTCTCGATAGAGAAACCCAACTTTAGAAGGAACTTTCTCAAGTGCCTTCGCAGCCTTCTTCGTTGGGATTACCCTCCACACCAGTAAACTATATCATTTTTGATATAATTTTCAATGCAAAAATTTCCGCTGATGAGTAATACGACGAATCAATTTTATTCAATTAAAATAAATAGATGGAGCGGGAGACGGGGTTCGAACCCGCTACCTTCTCGTTGGCAACGAGATGCTCTACCAAATGAGCTACTCCCGCGATTAGGCGGTGCAAAGGACCCAAAAATTAATAGGTCAAACGGGTAGCTTTGGCAACGAAATCCAGACTTCGCCCTTTTAAAGGTAGGGGCATTTTGAGGGCTCCGGCTCGGCAAGCCTCTTTCCCTAAATAAGGCAAAAGAAGTCTGTCGCGGCGTAGCCCGGAGGGTGGAGTCGGACCGAGGCTAGCGGGCAATGGAAGGTACGGAAAAGAAGACGGCCGTGGGCCGGGCACCTTGCCCCTTGGGCAAGTCGGTCCAGAGCTCGCTAGAAGTCGGCGGTTTGCGAGGCGCCTTGGGTAGGCTCGCCACATCACAAGGACCGCTGAAAACATAAGTGTTATTCTGTTTTACGAGATTCAACTTAAACAAAGCGCCCACTTCCCGCATGGCCGCATCCAAAGTCTTGGGCTCCTCGCGGCCTTCCTCGCCGAAACTCCAGTCCACGAGCTGCTCAGCACACTCGCCAGGAATGAGGTAGCTCAAGCCCCCCACTTGGGTTTTGATTTCCTTCAAAATATCTCTCAAAGGAACCGACTGGGCGGAAACCGAAACGATCTTCGAATGGCTATCGTTCGTGCGGACTTCGAGTATCCCGCCCCCCGATTGCTCGAGGCTCGTACGATAAAACTGAGTGCGGCCCCGAGCGCGGACCTGGCCGTTAAGATTTTGAATCAGCTGGGTGACAGCCTTTTCCATGGGCTGCCGCAAATCATTGGCTCCGGTCACGTAGAACACCACTTCGGGGCCATTCATCTTCACTTCGTAGTGACGGCCTTCGAACTCGGGCCAAGACTCAAATACGTCGGAAAACTGATCGATGACGAGCTGCTGACCGCGCTTATTCAAACCCGCCGTCCGCTCTTGCACCGCGAACTGTACGGTCGTCATGAACTGCGCTGGGACCGCGGCCACCGCCGTCGGCGGCGGAGGAAGAAAAGCCGGAAGGGAAGGGGGAGGGAGCGGGGGAGACCCAACGGCCATCCCCCCGCTCATGAACAAAAAACTAACCCAGAAAGATGTCTTCATCGCGCACTCGTCGTTTCAAATTCAATGGTCTGAAGCAGCTCGGGCTGAAGGTAGCGCACCTTCACGCGATCCTTGTTCTCTTCCCGAATCTGAAAAAGAGGCACGTCCGCTTTGGCCGATTTATAACGCTCCACCAAGCCGTCCTCTTCCATGGGCTTTCTCATCCCGGGGCCGATGGCGAGAAACCCGACCACCGCCGCCATGCCGAGGCCGACGCTGCCGCGGAAAAGCCAGCCTTCCTTGAAAAGAAAGTGAGCGGCTCCGCGCTTGCGAGGAGCTTCGCCGAATTTCCAGCCTTTCAAGATGAGGGTCTCGTCTTTTTGCAGACGAGAATAGACGTTCATCAAAGAAGGCGTGATGTCCGGCTCGGGCTTGAAAAATTGTCCCCAGTTTTTCTTCATGTGACTGAGCCGTTGCTGACAGTCGGCGCAGAAGAAAGCGTGAGTCTTGGTCAGGGTGCGCTGGCGGAAGGAAATCTCGGCGGGAATGGTAAAGAGCTCGAGGAGCTTTTCGGGCTTAGGACAATTCAGCAGCATAGTCCCCCCCATTCAAAATCGCCGCGCCCGTAGCGGCGAGCTCCGAGAGCAAGGATCGTTTCGCCCGCACATAGGCCTGGCGCGACGCTTGCTCCGTGATGCCGATTTGATCGGCCACTTCCCGGTGAGTCATCCCTAAGGCATCTCTCAACCAAATCATCTCCGAATCTTTTTCGCTGAGCGAGCTCATGGCGATGGATAGCTCCCTAAGTTCCACGGCTTGTTCTTGTTTCGCATCCTGACTGGTTTCCGCCAAGTGCATG
>JAYVQZ010000394.1:0-5020 GCA_043776735.1 Deltaproteobacteria bacterium
ACGGGCAGCACAGGGGCCACTCAACCCCCCCCGGGAAGTAACAACGACGGCTCTCTTTCGGCGACTGATAAAAATGCGCTCAACGCAGCTTTTGGAGAAAATAACCAGGTAGCACCCACCGGGCCTGCCGCAGACTTCCAAATTTTTACTCCTGATCTTGCCGCACAAGCCAAAGCAATTCTGGCAGCGCAACGGGATGCAACGCAACGAGCACATGCGTCCGCTCTGAGGCTTCTCTTTATGACGAAGATGATAGCGCGCTGTGCTGAAGTAACTGGCCAATATTCTCCGATTCCCGGACAACCACTTTTGGGACACTGGAATGGTTCAGGCTCGTGCAGCGTCTCTTTTGACGTCTCTGGTGCTGGTGGCGGCGGCAAGTACGCTGTCTCCGGAGGAACCAGTGGCGTTCTTCAGGCGGACCAACAAGGCAAAGGCGCCATTCAAGCGAATCCTTTTTCTGGAAACGTGATTGACTCTCCTCAATCGGGAACCGGGCAGCTCACCCACCCCTCGTTTTTTCAAACTAAATCGGGAAGTAGCCCATGCACTGTAAACGTTCATTTAACTAGCCCAACGAGCCCTATTCCGCAGAATTATAAAACGGCAATGCAGTTGATGGGAAAATGCCTTCGCAACACGGCTATCTTGATTAACCCGGTGTTCGATCGGATGTTCCAGGACTTAAATCCTCAGCTATCGCAGCTTCTTCAGGACAAGTTCCTAAGTATAAAATAATCACTCGGGAAGGAACGCGGCCCGCACGCCGCGAAAATCATAGTTTTTCTTAGCAGCCCCCCGGCTCCACCTGTCCATATAGGTGACCAGAGCTAATTCATTTAGAGTGTTCACTTTTGCAGGCGGACGCTTCCAATCTGACCGGTACTGACAAAACAGAGCCATTCCTTGGGTCCCAAACATTCCAACGGTCTTGGCAAAACGCTCCATATCAAAATCAGCCCTATTGGTGGCCAAGACGAACGCCTCCTGATCTCTCGGGCTAACGTAGATGCTTCCCTTAAGGCCAGCCTTCTGAACCGTTTCCAAAATTGAAGAGGAGATTTCATTTAGAGTGTTACGCTCAAAATCCGAAGGATCATAACTGGGACCTGATTGAATTGAGATAAACCCGCCTGGGCTAAGCACGCGCTTTAGACCGCTATAAAATTCCGCAGAATACAGACGAGCCAACGAAAGATTTTTAGGATGGGGGAAATCTATTAGAACCACATCAAATTTCTCTTGTGTCTTTCGGATCCACTGAAAGGCATCTCCATTGACGACACTAAATCGTTTATCAAAAAAGGAGCCCCGGTTTAATTTGAGGATTGCGGGATTCTCCTTGGCTAGTCGAATCATCTCCGGGTCTAACTCCACAAGAACTACTTTTTCTACTGTGGAATAGGCCAAGAGATTTCGTGCCGCAAGACCATCGCCACCACCTAGAATCAAGGCCCGGCGGGAAGAGCCACCGAAGAATTCTCTTGCTGTCAGCGGAATATTGGCCAGACAAAGATGATAACTCGTCTCATCGATGCTAGAAAACTGCACCATCCCATCCAGATAAAGAACCTTATGGAGTTCATCGGGAGCAAAAGCCCCCGTTCCCAATTCTTCGGTTAGAACAATTTTCTGGTACGGGGACTGAGTCTGGTAAAGAACTTTAAATACCGAGGCTGCTTTAGGATCCGGATTCATTCCCCAACGAGAAAGGCCCAGAGAACTCAACACCACCGCACCGGCCAACAACCCAAAGGAACCAACAGCCCGCCTCTTACCTAGCTGGTAAACCGCCGGAAGGCAGAGCACGGTACCCACTCCAAAACAACAAAGAGCCGTTCGCTGATAGCCAAAGGTGGATAGTAGATAAAGGTTAAAGAGAAGAGCAAAGAAAAAAGCAGAACCGTAATCAATGAGAAAAACGGTCCCCAGTCGAATGGATTGGCCCTTCACCCGAAGTCTCAAAACCAAGGGAATACTGGCTCCAGCCAACATCCCGGCTATGATTACCAAAAAAAGAGGGACAAACTCCCGGTTGCCCAGCCAACTTACCGAGACACGCAACACGGGAACCATAATGGCGATCAACACCAATAGCCCTACCACCAAACGAACTACCAACCTTTCTGTGACTTTTGGAATCCAGGTCGCCAATAGACTCCCCACTCCCATGCCCCCAAAATAAAAGGCAAGGTTAATAGAGTAATAGATCGAGTCCTCATTGAAGACCGTAGACCAAAACCCTGAGATTAGTGTCTGCGCCACAAAGCCGCTACCGCTAATGGCAACACAAAGGAGGTAAATTTGCCAAAATGAGAACATAGAAACCATTTCCTTAAGACGGTTAAAATCCGAAATAACGGAATTCCAACCAATGCTGCGTTCGGGTGGCAAAAATGAAAAAAAGAACCGCAAAAAGGCTGGTAACCACACAAGCAACAGCTGCCCACCCCGACCGCCTTGCATACCGATTCCCCAACGAAGCAATCAGGGCGTTCAACAAGGCCACCGTAGCAGCGACACGAAACAGACCGAGGTAGGGCACCAAAAACAGGGGAAAAAGAACGCCCCCAAGAAACCCTCCCGCAAAATCGACAGCCAAGAGTTCCGCTACTTTCTTCTCTCTGCCGAGCCACCGATTAAGAAGAGGGATTTCTAAGCCCACCAAAAGCCCAAAAACGAGACTAAAGCCAAAAACGAAAAATAGCGGCGCAAACCCTGCTGCATAAACCCAATAAAGCACCGGTAAGCAAAGGACGCCCAAGAGGGAAAGGACACATTCAATAACAATAAAATTGGAAATAGGATCTCGGCCAGAACGGTCTGCCAGCCAGGAGCCAATTCCCATTGCCAACATCATTGACGAGAAGACCAAAGAATATTGATAAACGGTCCCCCCCCAAAGGTAGGTAGTGTAGGTCGCCAGTAGCAATTCGTAGGCAACGCCAGAAAATGAAACAACGAACGCCGCTGAAAGAATGTAGGTGTCGACCGCCGCCAAAGCCTTAGGTTTCGTTCCCCTTACCAATGGTGAAAGTATCTGAATTTTTCGCTGTGCTCGCATTGTGGTTTGCCGGCTAAACCTTTCCCTTTGCCAAAATATTGAAGATCTTTACGGGTACCGAAAACCCTTTTAACTGAGTGACTCCGAGGGGCTGGGTTTGAATGTTTAGTCCAGCGGCTCCGAGAAACTTTTCAGAGGCAAGAATCTGCCCTTGGCGGGCCTCGTCGCAAAGTCTTGAGGCCAAGTTCGTTACCGAACCAATCACGGTATAGTCCCAATATTTCTCAAACCCCACGGCCCCGATGGTAGCTCTTCCGGTTGCCATTCCAATACCAAAGTCCAGCTCATATCCTTTAGGCACCCACTGGTCTCGCAATCGAATCATTACGTTTCTCATCTCCAAAGCCATTTCGACCGCTTTGGCGGGGTGGTTTTTGACCTCGACCGGGTCGTTGAGAAAGAACATCATTCCATCTCCGGCCAGCTTGCCAATAGTGCCATTGAATTTTAGAGCGGTGTCCCCCGCCTGAGCATAATACTCACCAAGCACTTCCATAACCTGCTCCGGCAGGGCTTTTTCCGCAAAGGCGGTAAAGCCACGAAGATCCAAAAAGACCACCGTCACATCTTTTCTACGCGACTCAAAGACCGTTCCTGAGGTGGAGTGGGACAATACAAAATCCGCGATCTGAGGAGAAAAGAAGCGCTTGAGCTGTCCGAGTTGATTGCGCTGAAGGTCTACCTTAGATTCCAGAACCTTTTCATTCTCCGCAAGCTTGTGGGCCTCATTTTCAACCGTATCATGAAGGGTTTTTATTTTAACTAACGAGTGGATGCGGTTGAGAAGCACGTTCTTATCGATCGGCTTAGTGATTAGATCATCCGCTCCGGCCTCTAGCCCTTTTAGCCGCTCCCCGTTCCAGTCTTTTCCGGTAAGTAAGATTATCGGAACCACTTTGTCATCGTATAGGCGACGAATCTCGCCACAAAGCTCGTAGCCACTTTTCCCGGGCATTACGACATCAGAGAGAACTAGCTCAGGAAGTTGCTTTTCCATGCTCGCTAGCGCCTCCTGTGCAGAAAAGGCGATAGTCACATCGAATCCATGAATTTCGAGAAGGCGCCGAATCACATCGGCAATCTCTTGCTCATCATCCACCAATAAAATCCGTGGCCGATCGGGGAAATTAGGGAGCGGCGCTACGGGAATGTCAGTTGTGCCATTCATTGTTCATTCCTCTTTTCCGATGGTCCATGAAAAAGCCCGATCGCCTCGTTCGACCAGCTCCAAAAAAACACCTGGCTCGCAGGCTTCTCCATTACTAAGCTGGCTGAGTAGCCTGCCCCAGGAAACAGCGTGCATGCGGTCCACTCATCGCAGGAAAACGGGATAGTCGAAGCACGAAGAAAAATCCCATCCCCTTCCGCTTTGGCCTTAGCTTCGTGGAGCGTCCAAAGTCTAAAAAAACTGTCCTGTCGCATCGACTCAGGAAGGCTGTCGAGAAACGAGGAATCTTTCTTATTCAAAAACCGATCTTTTACTCTGCGGTAATCCAATGAGGCATCATTTTGTTCCACGTCAATACCAAGGGCAATCGATTGGGAGAAGGCATACACGGCTATATTTCCAGAAAACGAAACATTGAAGTGCACTCCGCTCAGATTCTGAAGATCGTTAATCTTGGGTTTGCCTTGGGGATTGCATTCAAAGGTAAGTTCCTGCGGATGAAGGGCTAAATACCTTGCCAGCATAAGGCGCAAAGCGCCTCTGACCAAAATGAACTGATCTCCGTCTTTGGGATAACGATAACGCGAAGCCCGATCTAGCTCGTCGGGGCTGAGCAGACCAAAAATCTCACGCAGGAAAGGGCGCAGCTCCTCAACGTTGAGGCGCACCACGTGGATCTCACCCTTTCCCAATGCACAAACTCTGGGAAGTGGATCCCCAAAACTATAATAGGCCGCGGACAATTTCATAAACGTCGCCTTTTGAGAAGGGTTTAGCCAAAAGGGCAT
>JAYVQZ010000395.1:0-19520 GCA_043776735.1 Deltaproteobacteria bacterium
ATTTCGGTGGTCGCCTTCGCCCACTGGTTTATCTCCGCCATCTCTGATGAAATCGAAGTAGCAAAGAGCCCGGCTCCGAAAGCTCCCATGGCGCAAAAGAACGTCACTAACTTACATAACGCACCGCAATGAACAACCTTTGAGCGATGACGCTCATAGACTTCAAATTCATTCCCCATAGCAGGAAATATTATTCATACCGAAGCGCTTGTATAGGATGAAGCGTAGACACTTTTTAAACTAGACTGATTCCTAAGATTTCTCCGCACCAAAAAAACGAGACCCAAAGTGAAAAGGCGATAAAACGGATCGTAAACCAACGCCAGTTATCTATTGGACTTCTGCGTATTTGGGCATTTGCTTTTCGGTTTTAATGCCGCAGGTTAAAGTTATCCACATGCACATTGCCCCCCTCCTTCGAGATCTTGCGATTATTTTAGCTGTAGCTGCTTTCGTTACCTTGTTATTTAAAAAAATTCGCCAGCCCGTTGTATTGGGCTACCTTGTTGCGGGGATGATTGTGGGGCCCAGCACCCTCCCCTTTCCCCTTGTTAGCGATCTTCCCAACATTCAAACTTGGGCCCAACTGGGTGTCATTTTTTTAATGTTCTCGATCGGGCTAGAGTTCACCTTCAAGAGACTTGCCCGAGTCGGACGGGCCGCGTCTATCACAGCACTTATCGAAGTGGCAGGAATGTTTTCTCTGGGGCTTTTTGCCGGTCGCCTCCTCGGTTGGAATTCCTTTGATTCTCTCTTTCTCGGGGGCCTATGCGCCATCTCGTCGACCACCATTATTCTCAAAGCCTTTGAGGCCCGGGGGCTTAAAAATCGCGGCTTTGCACAACTCGTCTTTGGCGTGCTTATCGTTGAAGATTTGATCGCTATACTAATGCTCGTGGGTTTTACCCTTCTTTTTAAGAACCAAGGGGCATTGGTGGGGAGGGAGATGTTTCAGGCGCTATTGCAGTTAGTGCTAATCGTAGGCTCCTGGTTTATTGCAGGCTATTTTTTCATTCCCACCGTTTTAAAGCTGGCCGCTAGTCTTCTCGATGATGAGACGCTCACCATAACAGCGGTGGGGCTCTGCCTCATTTTAGTTTATGGGTCGACCCGGTTTGGTTATTCCCCAGCTTTGGGGGCCTTTATCATGGGCTCGATCCTGGCAGAGACGCGGGCCTCTCATCGTATCGAGCAGTTAATCCGCCCGCTTCGAGATCTTTTTGCTGCCGTGTTTTTTGTCTCGGTAGGAATGCTAATGGATCCCGGTAGCGTGCGAGGATCCCTGGGGACCATTTTTTTGATAAGTGGCTTGGTTATTGTGGGTAAAATTTCTTCCGCGACGGTGGGAGCTGCCCTTTCCGGTAAATCCATTAAAAGATCGATCCAAGTAGGCTTCAGTCTGGGACAGATTGGTGAATTTTCTTTTATTCTCGCCGCCCTGGGAGTGACACTCAAAGTCACCAGCTCTTTTGTTTATCCTATGGCGGTAGCCGTTTCGGTCATCACCACTTTTGCTACGCCCTACCTCATTGGTCTGGCTGAGCCCTGCGCCAGCTTGGTGGAAAAGTATCTGCCTATTCGACTACTGGATTTTCAGCAAAGGTACGCAACGTGGCTCAATCAACCTCGTGAGTTTGACGCCACTTCCCATGACCTGAGAAGAGCCGCGGTCCGCTTTTTCCTCAATGCCATTTTAGTCTCGACCCTGTTTTTATCGGTTGCCAGTTACGGCAGGCCTTTGTTAGCCCACTATTTTGAAAGTCGCCGCCCACTCGACATCCTAAGCTGGATCTCAGCGGTCCTGCTCAGTGCCCCTTTTTTATGGGGAATGTTAGCCGCCTTCCGTCCCAAGCGGCGCAACCAAAAGCGTAATGCCGCCAATGCCAGCCAGATGGCCTTTTTTGCCAGTCACTTGGTCACGGTCATTTTAATCGGTGCTTTAAGCGATCGTTTTGTTTCCACGTCCACCAGTTTTTTAGTCACCCTTATTGGCTCTGGCGTCGTATTTTTCATTTTCTTCCGCCGCCTGGAGAGCTCCTACCACTGGTTTGAAAAGCGCTTTCTCTCCAATTTAGGAGGCAATCCGGAGGAGACAGAAGCAGCGTGGCAGTCCTTAGCACCTTGGGACCTTCAACTTACCCGCCTCGCCATCCCCACCAACTCGGCGATTGCTGGGAAAACGCTGCAAGAGGCGGAGGTGCGTAAGCTGTTTGGCTTAAACATTGTGATTCTGAGTCGAGGAAATCACACCATCGCGCTTCCCACGGCTGATATGCGGCTACTCCCTGGGGACGAACTCCTGGTACTAGCCACAGAAGCGCAGATTGCTGCCTTTCAAAAAATGTTGGATGTCGAACGGGCATCTTTTGACACCGATCCTAAACTTTCAGACTACGCCCTTCGCCGTTTCATAATAAATGCCGCCTCCCCGTTTCTCGGGAAAACCATTCAAGGGGCCGATCTGCGTAGGAAATTAAAAGGGCTCGTGGTCGGATTAGAGCGCGGCGCTCGTCGCACCACAAATCCCGTTCCGGATACCGTACTAGAAAATGGCGACTGCCTCTGGATTGTCGGCGAGCCGGTTTAGTTATTTGAAGGCATTGGAGAGATCATTAGTCCGAACCCCAGGCGTTCTGACCCATTTTGTTTTCCAAACCCAGACCGGTTCGTTGTAATCACCGTTTGGTACGTCGCTTGCAGTTATAAATGTCTCCACCAACAACCTCTGGGGGGAACTAAATGACTAAATTTTCTTTATTGGGATTTTGTCTGGCATTAACGATCAGCCTTAGCAGTTTTGCGCAAAAATATTACAACCTCGATGACGTCCGGTCGTTACAGTGCAACTCTGCGTTAAGCAACACTGCCGTCACCGTGGAAAGAGTGGGTAAGACTTTTGAAATTACGATTCGCCAAGGGACACGCCTTCTCCACGACCACGTTCCCAACTATCTAACGACGGCAGAGCGGTTTCCTGCTTTGTTTATTTACCAAGGGTAAACCGAGGGTCAAACTTACCTAGTCGCTGGCCAATGGCTCATTAATTCAGAGGAGACCCAACCTCAATATTCCGATGTTCTCGGCTTAGTCCATTACGTCAAAGATGGTAACCAGTACCAGACGCCAGTGAGGTGTCAGGTGACCGACTAACCACGATCCGGAGGCCGCTTCGAATTAAATATTAGTGCCTTATCTCATTGGCCACAGCGGCAACCCGGTCAAAGGCACGTAGGAGGTTTTCTCCGAGGACCTTTTTAATATCCGCTTCGGAATATCCTCGGCGCAATAACTCCTCGGTGATGACCGGATATTTGGAAACATCTTCAAGCCCCTCAGGCATGTAGGGAACGCCGTCAAAATCTGACCCCAACCCCACGTGGTCAATACCGGCAACGGCTACGATATGATCGATATGGTCCACCACCGTGCCTACATCGGCTCTAGGAAAACTATTGGTGTTTAAAAAACCATTCCACATCTCGGCGTCGTGATCGTGAACCATGCCGATAAAGCCTGGCAGATTCATCATCAACTCCGCAGAACGATCGCGCCTTACAATTCTGCGCTCATCTCTACCAATAAAAGCGGGAAAAAAGTTGACCATGACTACCCCACCGTTGACGGCCACTTGTTTAAGGACGTCGTCAGGTACATTTCTCACGTGCGCCTTTACGCCGTAAGCGGAAGAATGAGAGGCAATGACCGGAGCTTTAGTAATCCGCAAGGCGTGAGCCATCGTCTTAGCGGACACGTGCGAGATATCCACAAACATCCCTTGGGCATTTAGCTCCCTAACCACGTCTTCACCAAACGCAGTCAATCCACCATGGGCCTCTTTGTCGGTACATGCATCCGCCCACGAGGTATTTGCCGAATGGGTGAGCGTCAAATAGCGGACTCCCCTTTTGGCAAAATCTCTCAGGGTCTCCAAAGAATTTCCAATTGAGTGCCCACCTTCCACTCCAATGAGGGAAGCGATTTTCCCCGCCGCCCGAATTCGACGCACGTCGGCTGCAGAACGAGCAAACTCAAAGGTATCGGGGTACTTGTTCACAAACCGATGAACCACATCGATCTGTTCGTAAGTGGTTTGTACAGCGGTGCCCGTGATCGCAAGTTCTACCGGAACGTAGGCCGACCAGAATTGTGCCCCCACTCCCCCTTTTCTCAGTCGCGGGATGTCGGTGTGAAACTTGGGCTGAGGTTTGTTGAGATCGGTCTTTTTAAGATCCAAATCATTGATCTCCCGAAGCTGCCAAGGAAGATCGTTATGACCGTCGATGACCAGCGCTTCGGCATGGATTCTTTTTGCCTCATCAGAAAGATGGAGGCCATCGCGCCCCATGCCCATCATAAGAATGCTGGCCAGAGCCGCTAGAACCAAAAATCGATAGCCCATAGGAAGTCCCCCAAAAGATAGGCTGACGGTATCGTCTGCCCCCCCCAGTAGCAAGGCAGCTTGCCACCCAACAGTGATAAGGGTTTATAAATGTTAAGAGGTTCTCATGTCTGAATGGTTAGAGAAATACCGCACGTCTCATCAGCACCCGACTAATCGGCTGTGTCATACCTTTGGGATTCCCATGATCGTAGTCGCTATCCCGGTAATGATGATCAGTTGGCGCTGGAGCTTAGGCCTTTTCGTGGTCGGATGGATTCTTCAGTTTGTAGGTCACTGGTTCGAAGGAAAACTACCTGCCTTCTTTTCTGATGTCCGTTTTCTCTTTGTAGGCCCGCTTTGGTGGCTAAAAAAGCTGTGGCGTTCTTCCCCTGAAAAAAAATAACGCACCGCACTTGGCTTGTCTTAAACGGCGAGCCAAACCTTCTTGTGTTTTTGGAATTCCTGTCCGAACCTAGATCATAGCGAAATCTTAATTGAGTACTCTTCCTTTTTGACTCGAAGGCTGGACGAAAGAGGAGAATCTATGCGGCGTTTGATTGTTCTTGGTTTGTTTACGGTATTAGCGGCCCAAGCCCAGCAGCGGGCCGAAGGTGGCAATTTCGTTCACCTAGCTGATGCCCGAGTTCAAGGTGTGGAAATCGAAACGGACTCCGAATCCAAGGGAGAGTGGGAAAATGATATCCGCAATCAGCTCCATTACCTGGTCTCCCAACTCCGAGACATCAACGCCACGCCCGGTCTCTGGCACTCTTTAAAACTTGAAATTAAGTCGGTGAGCCGAGGCTCCAAAGCAAAAAACCGACTCACCTATGACGCTACGTTTGTCGCAAGCTGGCCGCGCAATGCGCCCCTACCCTCTTCTCGTTCCGCCATTTTTCCCCTTAGGGGAGATGAAGTCGGTATGGAGGAGTTTGAACAAAAATATTTGACTCCGTGTGCCCACGAATCCCCTCTCTGGTATTACTTCACACCAAAAAAACCTGGCTGTCCGCTTGGGCAAAAAAACCTTCCCGAAGATGCTCAGTGGGTAACCCTCACGGCCGAGGTCTCCCTGCTAAACACCACCAATAAATTCCCCGAGTACCACAAGATTTGGGAAGATAAGAAACTGGTCATCACTCATGTGATGGGGAATATGATTTCATTAAAAACAAACGCCCCACCGGACTCGGAACTCCATCGTAAATTTGCAAATACCTATCCGGGAGCAACGCACACGACAGAGGCTCAAGCCTTTAGTCATGTCACTCAAGTTAGCCAATACAACTCCCCTTCGGGCCTGATTATTCTTCGCACCCTAAGAATTTTACAGGGAAATATTCAAGGGGCCACTGATGCGTTTAAGTCAGAATTTCAATCCTACATGAAGGATTCCGACGTCATCAGTTATAACGGTCATGCGGGGCTAGGGAAAAACATCCGTGCTTTTTCCCATTTACTCACCTTTACGCCAGGCCGTTACTACCTGGTATTTCTTAACGCTTGCGTCCCTTTTGCCTATTTCGACAGCGCCATGTTCGAGGCGCAGAACAGGGCAAATCCCAATCACCCGTGGAGCAAACATTTGGATATCTTAGTGGTCACTGGTATCGGTTACTTTGCTGAGACCAAAGATATTTTGGAGTTAATCCAATCCCTAACTGCACAAAAGTCCAACTTCCGAAACCTGACGCCAACGTTAGATCGCTTTGCCCCCATGGTGCTTGGCGAGGAAGACAATGCTTGGCCAAATCCATTCTGATTGAGCGGCCAACAAACGGCATCACTCATCGATGCCCATAATGGGGAAAATTAGCGCCGACCAGGGGGAACTCTCGCGCCAATCTGATGGTGCTCTCGCTCTGCTCGGTGGATCCGGCATTTTCTCCACACCGGCGATTTTCTTTGCCAAGTGCACGACCAGCGTTGGCCCTTGCTAGTTGATTTTTTTCCAACCGATTTGCCTTCTTGTCTTTCTGCCATGGCCAAAGCTCCGAAAGCCCGTGCCTTCGATAAGCGTGGTGCCAACTAGCAAAGAGAGAAGCAACCCAACGGTTTCCGGATTTTTCGAAATAAA
The DNA here is from genome assembly GCA_043776735.1 of Deltaproteobacteria bacterium. Lineage (GTDB taxonomy): Bacteria > Bdellovibrionota > FAC87 > UBA2466 > UBA2466 > JBGSST01. Next base: position 6,459 of record JAYVQZ010000395.1, read on the forward strand.
CACTTTAAATCCAAAAAACATATTCAACGATAGAAAATTTCCTGAGGAAATTTCTGGACAATCGACGTCGGGGCTGCAACACCGCCATTCACCGCAAAAAGACAAAAAGAAAAGCCGCATGACGAAATCCAAGTAGTACTAAGCTGCGCTTCCACGGCAGTGCCCCTCCACACCACCTGAGTGGGAAGATAACGATCAATTTGAGTGAAACGTGACGGCGCCATAGTCATGCAGTTTTTTCGGACGCTCCCCGATGCCCGCGCTGGACTCAACCATCCCGATAATTTGAAGTTTCTGTGTAATCAGCATCATCGGATAGAACATGAGAGACGTCCGATGGTATCTGCTTCCCGAAGAGGCTGAGACTGCCAGGCATTCGGTTCGAAAGATCCGGATCAAGGATTATTGGGAAATTGCCCGCTTGGGGATTAGACGGTGTTTGAAACGAACGATACAAGGGCCTTGATTCTAATGAGTACGACTAACGCCGTTTTTGAGTTTTAGGACGGTGGGCTTGGTTTCTTGAGTAAAGAAACAGTCCGGTGGTGGCAAAGGGGATGATCACGAGCGAAATCATTTGCCCGTAGCTGAGTGCCCCGCCAAAGACAAACCCGCGGTAGGAATCTCCTCTAAAGAACTCGACGATAAAGCGGATCAACGCATAGAAAATCAGCGCGTGAAAAAAAACCTGCCCTGAGTACTTTCGATTCCCCATCCGATAGCCGAGAAAAAGATAGAGAATGAAGGCGCCAAAGGCCTCGTAGAGTTGGGCGGGATGGACGGGAATATTGCGAACACTGGTAAAGGCTTCCGGATTTCGATACGTCACCGCCCAAGGGAGATCGCACACCTTCCCCCAACAGCAGCCCGCTAAAAAACAGCCCACTCGCCCAATAGCAATACCCAGCAGAGTAGCCGGAGCTGCAAAATCCACCCAGTACAGAAAGTTAATTTTCTTCTTTTGGCAATAAAGGTAGATCGCCAGTATTGCTGAAAGAACGGCTCCGTATAGCGTATAGCCACCTTCCCAAACTGCAAAAACCTTTGAGGGATGATTGAGGTAATAGGGCAGCTCTTCAAAAAGCACATGGAACGCTCTAGCTCCAATCACCGACGCAAGTATGGTCAGCAAAAAGATATTCTCAATATGCTTGGGATCTTGATCTGCCTTCATGGCACGACGTAGCGCATCGAAATAAGCCGCCGTAAACGCAAGGGCAAGCAACAGCCCATAGGTAGGAATTCGGACAGCGTGAGCACCCCAGTGGCTGTTAATGAGATAGGGAAACACGCGTTGTCCTCCAAAAGGCAAAGATAGATACCGCTACTACAATAGCGCAAAGGCCAACGAACCACTCACCCCAGAGCAGATACAACGTGGTCGGTGCCGAGTCCGGAATGTCGACGTCTCTGACCAAAACACCGGACTCATAAATTCCCGTGGTACCGCTCACCCGGCCTAGACGATCGACAAAAAAGGAAACTCCCGTATTTGTCGCCCTAAGCAAGGGCAAACGGCTCTCGACAGAACGAAATGTAGAGAGCAAGGCATGATGTCGGGGTTCTGTGGTTGGGCCAAACCAACTATCGTTAGCAATATTTACGACGGCGCGAACCCCGCTACGAGCCACGGCTCTATAGAACTCAGGAATGATGATTTCATAGCATATCGTCACGCCAAGCTTGATGCCATTGCCTAGAGTAAATGAGTTCTGCTCGGTGCCGTGCCCAAATTTAGCTACCTGAGGAAACCAGCGATAAAGGGCGGGAAACGTATCCCCTCCTGGAAAATACTCACCAAAGGCAAGCAGGATATTCTTTCGATAAATTTCCATCGAAACCGGCAAGTCAAATCCTACCTGCTGCGGGGGAATCAGGGGAGGCTTTAACAAAAAAGCCGCGTTGTACTCCGTCATCTGATTGGTGGGATCTGTTGCATAGGCCCCCGTCAATAACGGTACGTCTATCTGATTTCTAAAAGCGTAGATCTCATTGGAAAGTGGCGAACTGCGATCTAGCTGCATGGGCATTGCCGTCTCAGGCCAGATGATCAAATCAGGCTTGGCCCCTAACTTCATTGCCTCCATAGTTAAGGATTTATACCGATCGAGCGTGTAGCGCACTTTGGGGTAATACCCTTTTTGGGCCTCCACTTTTTCCAACGAGCCAATATTGGCTTGAATGATTGCCACGCGAATTTTGCTGGATGGCGGTGGCGTCTCAGCAATCCGAATCGTACCAAACGATAACGTTCCTAAAAGTAGCACCCACGGGAGAGCAAAAAAACCCCACGAAAGAGCGAGGCCTTTTCCCTTTTTGAACACCAAAAGGCACAAAGCACCTCCCAAACTCATTGCTAGAAACGAAAGAAAAATCGCCCCCGTTAATTCGCTAATTTGCGTCAGCATGGGTAGCCAATGCACTGAGTGCCCAATGTAGAAAGGAAAGAGCTTTGGAATCAGCCACTCAATCACGGTAAACGCGGCAGGCAGAACGACAACAAACCAAAACCCCCGCCAGCCGGGAGTAAGCTGATCGATTCGATAACGACGGCTGCAATAGGAGGCAAATAGAGTAAACAGAGGAAAGTTAAGAGACCCAAAAAAACAAAAAAGCAGGAAAATTAAAGAGGCCAGCCAGTAGGGCATATAACCAAATTCATGGATCGCGTAAGTCACCCACCAGAATAGGCCGGCATTGGTCAAAAAATTGATTCCCCAGCCAAGCCAGAAGGCTTGTTTGAGAGAGCGCGCCGCCACTCCTACCCAAATTAAAAAAAGAGTATGGGCCAAGAGGAGTGGAACAAAATAGAACGGCAAAAAGGTGAGGATCAGCGAAAGGCTCGATCCCAAGACCAATAAAATTTTAGGTTTTAAATTTTTGGGTGACACTCGTGCTGTATCTTTCAAAAAGCTTGGTCATTTCTTTTGTGGCAAGACTAGAGGCCATGGATTTCAATAGGCCTGGTACCGGCAATTCCAATTCGAGCTTGGAACGAAACTCCACCTGACAGCCGTGAGTCTCTTTAAACGTCCAAGAAGCGGTAAGCTTCCCAATCCCACCCCCTCCCGCGGGCGTCGCGTCAATGGTCTGATCCGGCTTAATAGAAAATCCAGTTGTGAATTTAAAATCCAGCGAGTAACCCGAATAGCTCAACGGTTCAAATTGCCAAAGGTAGTTTCCGTCCGCCAACTTCTGAACTTTCTGCAATCCTGGAAAGTGCGCTGGTAACGACGACTCCACGTTGGCAAAGTAGGCAAAAACTTCGCCGTTTTTTTGTGGGAAATTCCAAATAGTGTGAAACGGTATCTCAACTAAAACAGCCATAAGTTGATGGTACTTGCGACCAGTCGTGCGGGCAACTTGGGATCCGTAAAATCACTTTACGTTGACTCTATGAGTCATCCTATTTTTCTGGCAGTATTCATTTGAATGACGAGAAAGTTTCATTTAGGAGTTTTTATGGAGTTTTCATGGATCCCTTTGGTAGTCCTTGTTCTCTCGTTTCCGCTTTTTGCTACCGATCTCTCGCTTTGTAAATCGGATGCTGAGAAGTATTGCCAAGGGATGAGTTTGACCGATGCTCAAATAGCCCCTTGTTTAAAGGGTAAGCAAAGCTCACTGACCCCTGGCTGTAAGATGGCGCTGGAGGACGGGAAGGACTCTTCGCGGGCGGTTGCCGAAGCTTGTGGAATCGACGTCAAAACCCACTGTGGCGGGGTAAACAAAGAAGGTGACCACATTAAGAAGTGTCTTCACGATCACCACTCAAGCCTTTCCCATGACTGCCAGGCCACGATGCCGTCCGCAAAGGATCCCTTTAAAGGAGCCTCTCCCATGGATAGCGCTGGGGCGATTTTTACCCCTCAAGGGATGACTAAGTAATCGCTTTTAACAATGATTAGAGTGAGCCCGATCACTAGGACCCAAAGGGAGACGCCCATAAGCATAGGGCGAAGCCCTGCTTTCTTAAGGGACTGGCGACTCATTTGCGCACCAATAAGAAAGATTGCCGCATTTAACCCGGCTCTTCCTCCTCGGGACATGACGGAAAAAAAAGGCATGCCATCGGTCCACAACGCTCGCAAAAATACGGCCAACAGAAAGGCCGGGATGAACCAAGGTAATCCAGCCTTGATCGCCCTTTTTATAGAAAACTGACCGGGAGTTTTTCGAGCCACCACAATTCCCAGAACCACGGTAAGTGGCAAAATCCAAAGCGCTCGTGTCAGTTTAATCGTCGTAGCAATGGGTAGACTCAATTCTGAATAGCGTGATGCGGCACCAACGACTGAGCTGGTATCGTGGATTGCAATGGCGGCAAAGTATCCAAAGCTTTGGGGACTTAAATGCAACCAATGGCCCAGTTCAGGGAAGAAGAGCAACGCTAGAGCGTTGAGTAAAAATACCACGGCCAAGCTTACGGCAATTTCTTCATTTTCTGCGTTGAGAACCGGCGAGACGGCAGCAATGGCACTTCCTCCACAGATGGCGGTTCCAACAGACAGCAGCGTGGCCAACCGTTGCTCTACTCCAAAGATTTTAGCTAAAATCCAACCGGCCAATAAGGTGAATCCAATGGAACCCGCGGTAAGTAACACTCCACTGCTTCCCGCCCGAACTACCGCCTGAGGATCCATGCCAAAACCTAAAAGCACTATGGAGAGTTGAAGTAGAAACTTGGCGGCTTTTCTTTGCTGAGGATTAACGACTAGCCCAAAACCCAAGCTTAAAAATAGACCTGATAGCAATGCTGTGGACGAACTAATAAAAGGGAATAGAGAAAGAAAAGCCCCCACCCAGATCAATAAAGATTTATTCAATTGGTATTAGCCCGACTTAGAAAGCGCGTACTCCAAATCCGAACGCAAATCCTCGAGCCCCTCAATACCCACACTCAATCGTACGAGCGAATCAGAAATGCCCAAAGCAGTTCGCGTTTCAGCCGGCAACGAGGCGTGGGTCATAATTGCAGGATGGTCCACTAAAGACTCCACCCCTCCAAGGCTTTCTGCGCACGCAAAAACTTTAACATTTTCCAGAAACCGCCGCGCCGTCCCCAGATCTCCCTTTAAGAAAAAAGTGATCATACCACCAAAGCCTGACATCTGTTTTTGGGCTACGGCATGTTGGGGATGTGATTTCAATCCCGGATAAATTACTTTCTCCACTCGTGGATGTTTCTCAAGCCATCCGGCAAGATCTCTGGCGCTCTCTTCGTGACGTTTCATCCTCAACGCCAAGGTTTTAATGCCCCCCAGGGTCAGGAATGCATCGAAGGGACCGGAAATGCCACCCATTGAGTTTTGGATGTGATGAATTTTTTTTGCAAGTTCGGCATTGTCTGTGATTAAGGCACCACCAACGACATCACTATGGCCGTTAATGTATTTGGTAGTAGAGTGAAGAACCACGTCGGCGCCCAACTTCAACGGCTGCTGGAAATACGGACTGGCAAAGGTGTTGTCGACTACCACCAGTGGGCGTGGATTCTGTTTTGAGGCCCATTCCACCACTCTTTGAATGTCGATGATCTTCAACAAGGGATTAGTAGGCGTTTCAATCCAGATCATCCTGGTTCGCGGTTTGGCAAATTCTGCCGGGCTCTGAGTGGTCATGTCCATGAAAGTAAATTCAAGGCCATGGCGCGCCCAAATCGTGCGAAACAGCCGGCTCGTTCCCCCGTAAACATCATCCACGGAGATCACGTGATCGCCGACCTCAAGAAGGTGCATGAGAATGTCAGTACCCGTGCAACCCGAGGACAGTGAAAACCCAAATCTTGCCCCCTCCAAAGCGGCGAGCGACGTCTCTAGTGCAGTACGGGTGGGGTTTGCCGTTCGGGAATAATCATAGCCTTGGTGTTTCCCCGGTGACTCCTGTACGTAGGTGCTAGTTGCATAAATAGGCGTCATAATCGCGCCGTTCGATGGGTCCGGCTTTACGCCGGCATGAACGGCCGTAGTTTCAAACGCCCAACCCTTTTTGGTGACATCGCTCATGATTAAACACCCGCCTGAAGTGAGAGAAAGCCAATGAGATCAATTTTTGTCAAAATGTACTTTGGCCGAATGCCGTCAGAGACCAACGCCACTTTTCCAGAAAGAAAAATATCATTGAGCCGCTCAATGGAATCACTATCCTGAACGACAGAATAATTCTCATCCACAAGTTTGCTAATGGGATCAGACGGTTTGATCTCGCCGGCCAGCAATGGCCTAAGCAGGGCGGTTTCTTGAATAAGGCCTACAAAATCCTCGCCCTTCTTCACGGGAATTTGTGAAACCCCTAGGTCGCGCATGCGCTTCACCACGGCATCTACGTGATCGGTCGCCGCGGCGTACTCGATCTTGGCACTCTTATTGAGAATTCGAACCAGAGATCCTATCGTGGTTTCGATTTTTTTATCCATGAAACCATTCTCAATCATCCAGGCATCGTTATAAACTTTACTCAGATAGCGATTTCCCGAGTCGGGCATGATCACCAGCACGCGGCCCGGCTTGTCTTGCGTTGCCATCCAGCGTAAAGCCCCTGTCACTGCTGCTCCGGAAGAGGAGCCGGCAAAGATTCCCTCTTTGGTGAGAAGGGCACGAGTCATTAAATAAGACTCTTTGTCTTCCACCCGAATGATCTCGTCCACCACAGAGAAATCGCAATTCCCAGGCACGATATCTTCTCCAATGCCTTCGATTTTATAGGTGGCCGCCACGGGCATTTTTCCCGTCTCAAAAAGATCTTTGAGGATGGAGCCCTTCGGGTCCACTCCAATCACTTTTATGGAGGGTTTATGTTCCTTAATATATTTTCCAATTCCAGAAATCGTTCCGCACGTACCCATGCCGATGACGATGGCGTCAAAATTCCCATTGTCAGTCTGGCGAAAAATTTCAGGTCCCGTCCATTGGTAATGGGTTTCCCGATTAGCCAGGTTGCTGTACTGGTTCATGAAAAGCGAGTTGGGTGTCTCTCTAGCAATTCGGGCGGCCGTGGAGTAGTGGGAGTAAGGAGATTCTGCCGCAACTCCGGTGGGGGTGATGACCACTCTGGCGCCAAAGGCTCTGAGGTTTTGCCGTTTCTCTTCACTCATTTTGTCGGGCATAACGAAGACGGTCTTGTAACCCTTGATGGCTGCGGCGATGGCCAAACCCATTCCCGTATTCCCTGAGGTGGCCTCAACGATAGTTCCACCAGGTTTGAGCGTGCCGTTCTTCTCGGCTATGTCGATCATGTGCAGACCAATGCGATCTTTGATAGAGCCGCCCGGATTTAAAAACTCGCACTTAGCGTAAAGTTCACCGCGCACTCCAGTAGAGATTCGGCCCAGCTTCACAAGAGGAGTATTTCCAATCGCATCGAGAACATTTTTTTTCAGATCCAACGGTTCCTCACTATTACCCAATCTCCTAGTGATTGCTCCGAGGAGAAAAGGTAAGGTCCTTGGTTTGACGGACTATCTAAACTTAAGTAACGACTAGACTTTTAGGTGTCAACATGACGCATCTACCCATTTTAAAAGCATTATTGAGTGTTTCCGATAAAGGCTCGCTTGAAAAGCTCTGTCAGAGTTTGACCGAGCGAAAAGTGAGTCTTTACGCTACCGGAGGCACCGCCAAATTTTTGGACTCCTGCGGCTATAGCATTACCGAGGTGGAATCGGTCACCCAGTTTCCTGAAATGCTGGATGGTCGGGTTAAGACACTCCATCCCCGGGTTTTCGGCGGCATCCTTGCCCGGCGCGAAGAACCAAAAGACATGGAGGAGGTGAAACGCTTTGAGCTACCGCTTTTCGACCTCGTCGTGGTCAACCTTTACCCGTTTTGGGATCACCTAAACGACCCCACGGACAAACAGAGCAGCTTCGTTGATATTGGCGGCCCCTCGCTAATTCGCGCCGCAGCTAAAAATCACCGTGCGGTGACAGTGCTTTCAAGTCCCAAAGATTACGACGGCTTTCTTAAAGAGTTTGAGGCCCACGGAGGTACTAGCCTTGCGTTTCGAAAACAGTGCGCCGCTAAGACTTTTCAACGCACCGCCGAGTATGACTTTCTTATCGCCTCGGCCTGGACAGAAACTACCCCCTCGGAGAGAACTTCGATTCCTTTTTCCCTGGCATTGAGTCCCCAAGAGAAACTCCGGTACGGGGAAAACCCACACCAGACGGCTACCTATGTGAGAACGCCTGAGGCAAATTGGAAGGTGCTTCAGGGCAAAGAGCTCTCTTACAATAATCTGTTGGATGCCGAGGCCGCCACCCGACTGGCCAATGAGTTTCACCATCCGGCTGTTGCCATCATCAAACACAATTCCCCCTGTGGCGTTGCCCAAGGCGAGGCAAAAGAGGCTTTTTTGGCGGTGTTTGAAAAAGCATGGAACGCAGACGCCAAATCGGCATTTGGCGGCATCATTGCGCTTAACGGGGAAGTGGACGCCGCCACGGCAACGGCGATAGCCGCCTATTTCGTTGAGGTCGTTGTGGCCCCCAAATTTGACCAGGCCGCATTGGGTATTCTTGCCAATAAAAAAAATCTTCGCCTGATTGAATGGCCAAGGCCAAAATTTACCGCTTTTGAAGTTCGCCCGAGTTTAGGAGGGTGGCTGGCGCAGACATCAGACGACATCTCCGATTTGGGAGAGATGAAAACTGTCACAAAAAACACCTTGTCGGGAAATTCTCGCTCTGATCTTGAGTTCGCATGGAAAGTGGTAAAGCACTCCAAATCCAACGCCATTGTCATTGCAAAAAATGGAGTGACTCTGGGTATAGGCTCGGGACAGACCAGTCGTGTGGATGCCATGGAACAGGCAATTCAAAAAGCGAAGGCAACGGGAAAAATCATAGGAGCAGTCGTAGCCTCTGATGCGTTTTTCCCTTTTCGCGATAACATCGACGCCGTGAAGGGTTTGGGAATTAGCGCCATCGTCCAGCCGGGAGGGTCTCAACGAGATCCTGAAGTTATCGCGGCGTGTGACGAGCAAGATCTCACCATGGTTTTTACCGGGCAGCGCCACTTCCGCCACTAAAGATGAGGGTTTTGGCGCGCAGCTTTACGCGGTCGCCTACTCCACTCCGAACGCGGTCCTAAAAAACTTTGCTTTGCGAAGCGTTGGATTCAAATACCGATTGTCGATCAATTCATGGCGAAGCTCCGGATAGCGGCTTTCGTCATAGGGATGAAAGGTGAAGATTCCGTCCATGCCCCACAATTCGCCGTACAAATAGAGGGCATCATAGAACTCACTCACAAGGCGGTTGGTTTCCTTATGACACCGCATACACGAGTCGTCCGTCACACGCAGGAGACCGGCGGTATAATTTGTGGGAACAATAGACAGCCGACTTTTCGTAGAGGCAGCATAGGTTTTTTGCTGTCCATTCTCCTTCCAAACCGTGTCGTAGGAAGATCGGAATGTCGTCATCGTCAGAAGATCCCGAACGAGGGGATCGTCCCCAAAATCAGGGATTGTGTCGAGGTATCCCTCCTGACTAAAGGCAGTGGCAAGCGCCGCTTGAGCGGCAAGAGAGGCCGGTTTGAGCGTTGTGTTGTCCTCTAGAAAAGTGATCATTGCCTTCAGGTTAGGCGCCGAGTTCCAGTTCGGCCGCCGTTGTTTGATCGCTTCGACCAAGTCGGTCGCCCGGGGAAAGGGTCGAAAAGCGTTCATCGACCAACCCAACGGGTAGCGGGTGCGCGTGCGAATCTCCGCCGGCATGAGTCTTGCCCCGTCGTTTATAAATAGAATCTCTCCAAAGACAGTTCCGATCGGATAGGTCCATCGCCATTCGGGGCGATGATCATTGAGAATTACTGTAGTGATCGTCATGGTTGGCACCTCACCGTTGGTTTGCGGGAAGAAGACAAAGTTCTCAACTCGTAGATTTGTAGAATTGTCAGTACCCGCAGTCGTGGCAAAGGGAAATTGCCACCGATGCTTGGTGCGATCGTGAAGCCCGCCAATGATACTTTCGGGAGCCGCCACCAAATCGGGCCATTTATCGTTAGAGCTTGCGCCCACCGAATCCTGATAGGAGTGCGCCATGACCGTCTCGTCGTACCAGAGAGTTTGAGGGCTGCTAAGGACCGTTGCCAAAGTGGGATCGATGACTAAAGGAAGCGCCGCTTTGATGACTGCGAGCCGCTCTGCCGACATGATCACGGTATTCACATTGTTTTGCGGTGTTTCCCTAGTTTGCCTGCTGGAAAATGCGTCATACGCCGAAGCCATCGGTACCAAAAACGAAAGTGCCAAAAACGCGGCCTGTCGCGACATAAAAAGTCCCCTCAATTGTGATGGTTTCTCTTGAGGCTAGCACTTCCTAGGCAGAATAAGGGTCTCAGGCCCGATTCACGTTGACTTCAGTTAAGAAAAAAACCGTCGCTGCCTCGTTTCAAGAAATCACCGAGCGAAAATTAAGAGACGGAAGGGGGAAGAACATGCCTCAGCGCGTTGCGCATTTTTTATTTCTTTTGGCACTGATTACCTACGGCCAAAACGTGGGACCGATTCTGGACTTCCGATGCGTGGAGTGTCATTGCGCCGGCAATCCTAGACTCGACCTGTCGAACTTCCCGTTCTTTAGCAAGTTCACCGAAAATCAGGCGGCTATCGTTACTATGATCCTAGCCAAAACGGGTGGTGCTGCACCAGCAATGCCTCCGGGCAATCGTCCGAAACTAACTCCAGGCCAGTTAAGCATTATCGAACAATGGCGGGATCAGGGACTAGCCCCCTAGTTCAGTCCAAAAGACTAGCCCGTAAGAACGTAACCCCCTCCTCGTTTCAGATAAATAAATTTATAAATTCAATCACTTCTGATGACATGGATTTCCGGTCATCCCTTTGCCTCCTTTTGCCGAAAAGAAATCTGAGAGACTCTAACTTTTATGTCAACGTCACCTAAAGAATGGTTAGTGCGAACGCGAGCGGGCGAGCTGATCGGGCCGTTCACTCAGCGTGAGCTATTGGAAGAGTTGGGACGGAAGTCCTTCACGGTCGACGACGAGATTGCGCCCACACAAGGGCAATGGATCTCAGCGCAAGCGCTTGGCTATCGCGATGCCGACGAATTCACCAGCACCAGCACACGCAGCCACCACTTTACACGAACTTTTTCTTCCAAAACCAACGCTGACACCCCACCCCACTCTGACGACCATGGAGTGACCTCATCGCATGCGTTACCCCCGCGCCCCATCACCGAAGAGGAGATGACGCCAACACCCGATTTTGAACCACGTCATCCGCTTCCCCACCACCCCATCCAACAGAGCCATTCTTATCCGTCGAGGGCCAGGTCTTCGACGCCCAAGAAGGGTAACCGAACTATCGCTCCCCTTTTTACTTTTCTATTCTTATTGGCGGTTGGTGGAGTCGTATTATCTCAGCTTCAACTTAAGAGCTCTCCTCGAAATACCCACAATCAAGCGATGGTTCCCATTACGTCATCGGGCGCCTCTCCCCTGCTGAAGACTGTCTATGACATGATCGAGCGAGGTGAGACCAAGGCCGCTCTTGGCGAACTTACCCGTTATCATGAACGGCACACCGATAAGCGCGATATCGAATACCTAGTGCCCTATTCCGCCCTACTTATCATGGAAAGCGATTCTCCCCAGAGGGCTCGAAAATTTTTGGATCAGGTCTTGAGTTCTTCCAACACGATCCCCGTAGTCAAAGCACAAGCACATCACTGGATGGGATACCTTCTTTTGGCCCTCGGAGAGGGCGACATGGGAGAAAGCCACTTCTTAGATTCGCTTCAACTAAATACCAAAGATGTGGCCTCGCGTTTTGAATTGGGAAGATCCTATCTTTTGCAGGGGAAGTACTCCCAAGCGCTTGATTACTTTCAGTTGGCGGAATTGGAACGCCCCGAGCTATGGCTTATCCACCTTTTTAAAGGACGCGCCAAACTGGAACTGGGCCGCTACGAAGAAGCGAAGTCCTCTTTTCAAAGAGCGATTGCCGCCTCCCCCGATCGCTGGGTGAGTTACCTCTATTACGGAGTAGTGCTTGCCGATCACGGAGAGAAAGATCTAGCCCAAAGGACCCTTAAAAAAATGCTCACTCGAGATCCCCTCTTTGAAGTGAATAGCCCCGCTCCATGGGGATTTTATCGAGAAAAGATCGACTACGAGGACTATCTAAAAGGTTTTGGCAAAGTGATGGCCGACGCCATGGGGGAGGAGAAAGAGATGGGCAAACTCTATCTCAATTACCTCAATCACGGGCCGCAAGGCAGCGAAGGGCTTAAAATAGAAACTGTGGCCGCCACTGGAGGCCCTATCGCAAAGATACTTGCTCTCAAAGTGTTGCTTGCCAGAGACGGTTCGACCGACGAATTGAAATCGGCGACTGCTCGCCTGCCTGCCACACTCACCGACTTTGGCTACTACGCCTACGTATTGAGAGGAGAAGCGCGTTTGAGAATGGGGCAGATCACGGATGCTCAAAATGACTTTCGAAAAGCAGTCGAGCTGGAACCCACTTCGGCACTAGCCCATTTTAGTCTTGCTGTGGTGAATAAACGGCTTCAACGAAATGACGAAGCCCAGGGAGAGATCCGAACGGTTCTTGCTCGGCATCCTACCTACATTCCCGCCATCGTGCTCTCGAGAACCTTTTAAATATTACCCTTAGTTTCAATGTTTATGAAACTCGCACGAAACCATTTCTTACTCCTCTGCCTTCTACTAAGCGCGTTCGCCTTTGGGAAGAATCCCAAGTTCTCTTTTTCGGATCTTAAACCCGTCAAGGGCACGGCTTCTAGAATTCGTTTTTGCGTTAGTTCGCTGGGACGACTCTCCTGGAGAAACCCCACTGGGCCGGTTAGGAATCTCCTGAAAAAAAACGGTATCGAGATCACCCAAATGATCGGACAGGGCGGAATGGGTCGAGTATGGCAAGCGATTGGAACCACGCCTGAAAACCAACGAGTAAACCTAATTGTAAAGGAAGCTAACGCCGTTTTTCTAAATGAGCTCAAACTGAAGGACTCATTTGCGGTGGAAGCGAATTCGAGAAACTTTGAAGCGCTTAGACGGGAGGCTGAGGCGATACGCC
>JAYVQZ010000396.1:0-19495 GCA_043776735.1 Deltaproteobacteria bacterium
GCTTGATAAGTGCTTTGGGCCACGTAGCTGGTACTGGTGGAATCCAAAGTGCCTGGCGTGCCAAGCAAGTAAACTTCCGGCTGGGCACTTTGAAAAAAAGAAGAGACATCACCGCAGGGCTTGGTGGTTTGGTATCCCACGGCCGATACGGTGTATTTTCCTGAGGGTAGCGAAACCTCAATCCCCTTAGTTGTGGCGTCTTGTACGGTAACCGCTTTGGTGACAAGACCGGCCGAGAAGATACAGGAAGGGGCGATGCCCGAAATCTGGTTAGAGGAAAGGCTGTCCGTTGTCCCCGCTGATGCAAAGGCAAACGCAACGCAGTTTGGATACCCCGGCCCTCGCACTCCACGCACCAGATTTTCCGCCGACATACTGACGCGAATTTTCATTTCTGGGGCAAAGGATTGCAAAGAACAGGTGGAGAAAACAGGAAAAATAGTAACGGCTACCATTGCACAAATAACGCGAATAGCTAAACCACTGTTCATCCCGCAAATAATACCACTCTCCGTCAAAAGGGGGCAGTCACCTATTAAGGCTTTCCGTTGGCCTTCAGATCAAAAGCAAAATCGACCACGCACATTCTTTGGTATTTAGGGTGCGGGCCGCAAGCTATGCCGACCTTGCGAAATAGCGGGTCAAAGAGGTTTCGGCGATGGCCCCGCTCTGGCACACCGTCATCTACGATAAAGGCAACAGGCACGCTGCGAGGCCCTTCCACCCCGTAGTCACCATAGGAAATATTCTCTCCACTTTTGCCCCTTAGAATCACGTATTTCAGGGCTCTCTCCGTAGGACCATTTCCGTTGGCAGAGTAATGCCCTATTTGTCCCGTTCGGCTTTGCTCAATCTGATGATCGCGCGCCGCAAGCGACAATATTTTTGAATACTCAAAAGCAGAAGCCGGCTTGATTTTTTTTAATTCCCCCATCGCCTCGGTGATGGCGGCAGCGCCTTCCTGGGTTTCAATTCTAAGTATGGGGGAGGCAAAAAGAAATTTACCGTCCATTCGCCGATAGAGCTCTTGTAGAGCTACGATCAAGGATGGGGGGTTGGTACGCGCCTGATTCAACTCGGTAAGCACCGACTGTTCGTAGGCCGTCGGCTCAACGCCAAACCCCGAGCAAGTAAAGAAAAGAGCAATGCCTACGACAGTACGAAACATGCGTAAGTCTACCATGAGTCAAAGAAAGATAGCTTGAGGGCAATGGTAAGAGAACGGTAGGATGGCTCTTGAAAAAGAGGCTTAATTGAATCCATCTATCGTTGCTTTTTTCATCTTTTCTCTCAGTGCATTAGCCACACCCCAGCTGAATGTAACCGGGTTTAGCCAATGCCTGTCTGACGTCCACCCCGTTGGTTCCGTTTCCAGCGTTGGAAAGTTTACGACTCAGTACGATTTTAATTCGGGGGACGGGTTATTGTTTTATCTAGGCGTTTATCCTGGAAAGTCCGTTCCCTTATTTACCTTCTATTGAAGCCTACGTAAGCAAATGAACAGTAAAATTGAGCCTAATAAACTACTCACCAACGGGTCTAGAGATTGGTCGTTGCATAAAGAAATTTTCAGGAAGCAGGGAATCCTCCGTTCCAGAGCTAGCCTCTATCCGTTTAAAACCGGATTTAGAAAAAAATCCATGGGCTAGATTCTCATTGGTTTCTATTTGCACCGAATCAAATCCGTTTGAATGCGCGTGATTAACGATCAGTTGGACCATCTGGCTCCCGATTCCTTGGCCACGGAGATCCTTAGCAAGGTAAAATTTTCTTATCTCTCCGCAGCTTTTTGAAATGGGCACAAAAGCAAAAGTTCCCAAGATACGGCCATCACGTTCCGCAAAAAGAAGAAAACCACCCTTGGATTGGTAGGCGCTCTCAATGTCTTTCAGGTCATGTTCCAGTTCCTCAGGAACGACAACACCATATTCCAATCTGACTTCGCGGATAAATTTTAAAACCCAGGCCTTGTCTTTGTCTTGATTGGTAAGAACGCGAACCGAAGGACTAACACCAACCACCTGTTGAAACAGCTCACGCGAGGCGCGTTGAAGGTCCTTTGTATTTGGAGCAGGAAAAGCGGAATAATTAGGCGCGAACTCGGGCATAGTCCGACTTGGCAGAAGGGCCAAGCCCCCTCGACAACTTGCAAACATCGTTGGACTTGAATCGTTTGATAGGGCAGCTCCAGCACATAGTGCCGCAAAAAGGCTTACTGCTAGCGTATTTCCAAATGTATTCTGCCAGTTCATGAACTCCCATTTGCCGTTTGACCGGCCGCTAGAATTCACTGCAAGTCAGGTGCCCAAAGCCCAAGAGCGAGCGTTTGGTGTCAGTCTCCTTCCCAGTTTGGAAGGTAGTGGTCATAAACGAGCGCGACTTATCAAGCCGGGAAGGAGACCGACACCGTTTGGGCTTGGTGCGCGTTTTTGGTGCAAATAGTCGAATTTTGGGCTTTATTAGCCGCCATGAAACTCGCAATGATTGGTCTGGGAAAAATGGGCGGCAACATGGCTCGTAGAATTTCACGAGCGGGCATTGAACTGGTTTTGCTCGATCAAGATCCTAAGGTTACCCAGAAAGTTGTTCAAGAGACCGGAGGGGTTGGGGCACAGGATCTCAAGGACCTCGTTGGTAAGCTCTCTGGCCCTCGCTTCATCTGGCTCATGCTTCCTGCGGGTCAGATCACTCAAACCGCGATCGATACCCTTACCGGCCTTCTCAGCTCCGGAGACACCATCATCGACGGCGCCAATTCCTTTTATAAAGATTCGCAATCCCGCGCTAAGGCGCTTGCCCTTAAGGGGATCCACTTTTTAGACGTCGGGGTTTCCGGCGGAGTGTGGGGCGAGAAAAACGGCTACGCCTTAATGTTCGGCGGTCCGAAAGCTGCGGCCCCAGCCATGGAGCCAGTTTTCAAGGCGCTCTCACCCTCCCCGGATCAAGGTTGGTTGCATTGTGGTCCCGCCGGTAGCGGCCACTTCGTCAAAATGATCCACAACGGTATTGAGTACGGGATGATGCAGTCACTCGCTGAAGGGCTCAGCTTACTTCGCGGCAAGTCGGAGTTTGATCTGGATCTCGCTAAAGTAACCGAAATGTGGCGCCACGGAAGTGTAGTTCGTTCCTGGCTGCTAGACCTAACCGCTGAATTTTTGAAAGATGAAACGTCCTTGGACAACATTGCCCCCATCGTTGCCGACTCTGGTGAAGGACGATGGACCGTTCTTGAAAGTATCGAGCAGGGAATTCCGGCTCCAGTAATGTCACTGGCTTTAATGGCGCGTTTCAGCTCTCAAGGCAAAGGCGACTTCGGCTCTCAACTGCTAGCTATGATGCGCAACGCTTTTGGCGGTCACGCTACGAAATCAGCCGCTCCAAAAGTAGAGTGAATACAAGAATCGAAGTTCCCAAGATCGTTTCCAGCACAGTCCACGTTAAGAAGGTCATGCGCAAAGTCATGCCGAAATATTCCTTGATAAGCCAAAAGCCAGCGTCGTTTACGTGGGAGAGCATCAAAGCTCCACCGCCGGTGGCCAGCACCATTAGTTCTGGGCTTACGCCGGTCTGTTGAGTGAGAGGAGCCACAATTCCCCCGGCTGTCGTCATCGCCACGGTGGCTGAACCAGTAGCCACTCTAATTAGTGTGGCTACCAACCACCCAAGAATGATCGGGTTCATGTGGAATTCTTTTGCCAGGGCCGCAACATGAGCCCCCGCACCACTCTCAACGAGCACCTTACTAAAGGCACCCCCGGCGCCCAAGATGAGCAGAATACTTGCAATCAGTAGCAAGGAAGAATCTCCATGCTTTTGAATCTGCATAAAAGTCATTCCGCGGGCGATTCCAAAAGTATAAAAACTAAAGAGCAATGCAATCAATAGGGCCGTAATCGGATTCCCCAGAAATTTGAAAATGGGATACCAGTAAGCCGTCTTTGCCATGTAGACATCGGCGTAGGTCGCTAGCATTAACAAAATCACCGGGAGTAAAATCGTAAAAAGCGAGGCCACGAAGCTTGGCTGGGACTTGGTGATGTCCTTGAGATTAGAAAGTTCCTTGACCGTAACCTCGTTAAAACCTGCAAACTTTGGAGCCAGCAATGTAGCAAAAATGGGCCCAGCCAAAATGGCCGAAGGCAACCCAACGATGAGTCCATATAGAATCGTTTTACCAATATCAGCTTTAAAAATATCAACGCTTGCCAGTGCTGCAGGGTGTGGAGGCAGAATTCCGTGCACTACCGAAAGGCCCGCCAACATGGGCAACCCCACCCGGAGCGAGGGGATTTTCAATTCTTTGGTGATGGTGAAAATAAGAGGAATGAGAAGCACAAAACCGACTTGAAAAAAGACAGGGATACCCACAATAAACGCGACGACGAACATCGCCCAATGCACCCGCTTGGGCCCCATGAAGTCGATTAACGTCCGTGCAATTTTTTCTGCGCCCCCAGATTCTTCCAGAAGTTTTCCCAGCATCGTCCCTAACCCGAGTACGATTCCGATAAACCCGAGAGTGTTGCCAAAACCGGCCTGCACGGCCTCGGCGATCTTGGGAAGCGGCATCCCTGAAAAGAGCCCTACCCAAAAGGAAACGACCAGTAGAGAAACGAAGGGATGGATTTTTAATACCGTGATCAGCATCAACAGCAGCATGATCGCGACGAGAATATTTACGGCCAGCACGAGGACTCCTAGTTCATAGGTTGGGAAAGTTCGTTTTGAAGAGCAGAAATCTCTTCAAAGTCGTTTATCAAACTCCGATAAACACGTTCATAAATACGAAATAGCTTTTGGTATACGGCGTGATTTTCTGGATCAGGAGTAAAAACCGCGCGCGGTTTGCCTACGAGGTCGCCAATAGCGGCGATTGATTTCAAGTGACCAGTCGCCAGCATTCCCAAAGCGGCGGCTCCAAAAACGCTGCCTTCGGGTTCGCCCGGCAATACGATGGAGGATCCAAAAACATCGGACATCATTTGCACCCAAAAGTGGGATCGGCTGAATGATCCACTCGCTCTAATTTCAACCTTCGCATTGGTCTCATCAGGAACTTGATCTCGCAGAGATCGAAACACCGAGTACATCGAATAAAGAACGCCTTCGAGCGTTGCCCGCATGAGATGACGCTTGCCATGATTCATGTTCAATCCAAAGAGGACACCACGCGCATTGGCATTCCAATGAGGAGAGCGCTCGCCCATCAAAAAGGGGAGAAAGATGAGCCCGTCGGAGCCCGCTGGTTTTTGTTCCGCGTAACGGGCAAGAACGTCGTAAGCATCTAGGTTTAGTTTTTTGGCAACGAACTGCTCGTTAGCGGCAAACTTGTCACGGGCCCAACGAAAGGCCAGGCCGCCATTACTAATAGCGCCGCCTACGACCCAAACTTCTTCGGTTAAGTTGTAGCACCAGTTTTTGGTGGCTTTATCGGTACGAGGCTTATCCGTGCACAATCGAACGGCTCCACTGGTTCCGATCATCGCGGTATATTGACCGGGCCCCGTCGCACCAGCGCCTAGCGTAGAGAGAACGCCATCTCCGGCCCCCACAACAAGCTTCACACTAGCCGGCAGGCCTAAAACGTGGCTCGACCATTGGGAAAAAATGTACGTCGTGGGACGGACCTCAGAAAGTTTACTCTCCGGCATGTCTAGAAAGCGCAGTGCTTGGGTATCCCACGTTAGCTTTTGGGAATTGAAGACACCCGTTCCTGTAGCAAGACTCATATCCACAACAAATTGCCCGGTTAACCGATGAAAGATCAGCTCTTTAATTGAGACAAATTTATGGGCGGACCCAAAAATCTCAGGACGGTTGCGCTTAAACCATAGGAGCTTGGCAAAGGGGTACATGGGATGAAGTGGGCAGGCGGTGCGCTCATACAACGCCTCGACGTCCATCCCCTGCCGAATCTCATCCAGGCACGCTTGGGCACGGGAATCCGCAAAAATTAGCATCGGGTGAAGGGGTTTGCCCTCTTTGGTGACCGGAAAAATACTATGGAAAACGGTACTAAAGGTCAGGGATTCAATCTGCGCCAACGGGTGGGCAAAGCCGTTGACCGCCTCATGCAGAGTGCTTTGGAAGGCAGAGTAGATGGCCTCGGGGTCTTGCTCGGCCCAGCCCACCTGGGGAACTTGCAAAGAATATTCAGCACTTGCAGACGAAACTAAACCACCATTCGCATCGTAAATGGAGACGCGGCACCCGGTGGTGCCGATATCGGCACCCATAAAGTATTTTGTCTTTAAATTCACTGCAGCGCGTTAATAACCCTAATCGCCCACCATGTCCTGAAAAAAAACTAAATCCTGTTTCTTTTCCGAGAGGGAGAATCCGGCCCCGGATCATTATAAAAGGGGGCAATTGCTCTCGCGTTAGGCGAAGTATTGGAGAAAAAGTGAAAGTCCGAAGAGCGCGTTTACTCAGCGATGGTTGTCCTATGAACTCACATAACTCTCTCCACTTTAGCTCCCCATAGAAAAGACTTCTAACGGACGGGAGGCATTTTTTCCCAAAACCAGTTTTCCAACAGGTAAATAAGGACAGCAGTCCAAATACAGGCGAAGGCTATCACGTGCGGAGGGTTAAACGACTCCCCGTAAAGTCGGACAGCACAGAAAAACATGAGCGTAGGAGAAATAAATTGAAGCATACCTAACGTCGCAAGCCGAAGGTGAACCGCAGAAAAGGCAAAGAGAGCTAAGGGCACAGCGGTCACTGGCCCAGCGCCGACTAAAAGCAAAAAAGTAGGCCACGTCACATGGGAGAGAGTCGCCGGGCCGGAAGTCTCCTGGAAAGCGATATAGGCCAACGCCATGGGCGCCAGGAGCAAAGTTTCTGTCGCTAGCCCCATCACCGCCGGGGCTCCTAATAGTTTTCTAAGCAATCCGTAGATTGCGAAAGAGACGGCCATGTAGACGGAGATCCACGGTGGCTTTCCCAGCGACAGGGTCAAATAGGCAACGCCCATTAGCGCAATAAAAAGCGCGACAACCTGCCCTCCTCTTAGGCGCTCCTTAAGAAATATCATTCCGAGTAAAACACTAACGAGCGGGCTAATGTAATAACCCAGGCTCGCTTCGAGCACATAACCGGCATTGACCGCCCAGATGTAAGTTCCCCAATTTGAGCAAATGATGCAGGCTGAGGCAAACAGATAGAGAAAAGGACGCGGTGATGTCGCCAGCCTCCACAGATCCCCGCACTTTCGCTGAGACAACAGTAACAATAAAAGCAGAACTGCTGACCAGAGGATGCGATGACAAAGAATTTCTGTCGAAGGAACGTGCTTAATCAGCTTCCAGTAAATGGGAAGCAGTCCCCATAATACGTAGCTGAACAGGGCACTCAGCACCGCTTTTCGATTGGCTGTCATAATATCGGCCCCATACCTGCCCTTTTCTCACGACTTGGACAAGAGGAAGTTAGGGTCAATCGACATTTTAAAATTTAAATTAACCTGGTCTATAATAGGCCATGCCCAACATCCTGTTTCAGACCGGTCTTCTGGCCTTGTTTTCTATTACGGCGCCCACTTCAAACACAGACACTGGTTTTTCCCTTTTAGTTAACGGATTAAAGCGCACCTACCTCGTTCATTTTCCTCAGGGCGCAGATAGGAGTAAGACCCTACCCGTGGTCTTGGGCTTTCACGGCGGAGGTGGTACGGCAGAAGGATTTATTGCGACCACCCAGTTAGATGAGTTTTCGGATCAAAAGGGATTCCTTGCCGTCTACCCGCAAGGGGTGGGGAAGCAACGCAAGGGAAAGCTCTTTGGTACCTGGAACGCCGGCCGCTGCTGCGGTGAGGCCATGGAAAACAAAATTGATGATGTCGGTTTCATTTCTGCACTGATTGAAGACGTAGCCAATCATTACTCGATTGATCGGAAACGGATCTTCGTGACCGGTCATTCGAACGGGGCCGCATTTGCCTATCGTCTGGCCTGTGAGCTTTCAGAAAAGATTGCCGCCATAGGACCCGTCTCTTCGGTAGGGGTCGTTGAGACTTGCCAGCCAAAGCGTACAGTCCCCGTGATACACCTCCATGGTCTGGACGATCCGTGTTCGCTCTATAAGGGGGGCATATGCGGTGGGTGCTTCCAGGAATTTATAAACCGCGCCTTTAAAACAAACCTACCCTTAGTAACCCGGCGCTGTTCGCCGGTTGAGGATTACGTCACGGAGTGGAAAACTAGAAATCATTGTAGGGGAAAAGAAAAAGTGACCAGTTTGGGAGACCTGTCGTGCACAGCCCATGAGGGGTGCGAAAAGGAAGCCGATGTGACTCTGTGCAGAATCAAAAATTCTGGCCACAGCTGGCCTGGTGGTGCGCCGGTTGATATTTGCGC
The DNA here is from genome assembly GCA_043776735.1 of Deltaproteobacteria bacterium. GTDB lineage: Bacteria > Bdellovibrionota > FAC87 > UBA2466 > UBA2466 > JBGSST01. Next base: position 8,358 of record JAYVQZ010000396.1, read on the forward strand.
AAAAAAGCCGCCAGGTTACCTGTGCCAACAGTGGAAAAAAACGATGGGGCGAATCAATCCTTCCGTAAACGCCAATGTGCTTCTCTGGGATTTCTTCCAAAGACATCCACTTCCTTAACGGTATCGCAACTAAAAAATGTCGAAAAAAAAATGCCCTAGACTTCTAAGTTTTTTGAGGGGCATGCGCCCTTAAAGTCTTAAAAAGCGACTGACCCCTTTTTATAAACTCCTTGTCACAGAGGCTCGGACAGCTAAGGTTGGCGCAATGAATAGGATCAAGATTGTAGCGGCTTTTTTTGTCACTCTTCTTATTGGAGTGGCCATCGGCTTTTCTTGGAAAGAGTCTCGTCTTGAGCCGTTAAACAAACATATAACCGAGCTCAATGAAGTTGATATTGAAGAGTTCCTCCGCCTGAAATCGCAAGAAGAGAAGTACAAAAAGGCGGATGAAATCCTTGGTAAGGCGATTTTAATTTTCTTGGAGGACTTAAGACTGCGCGTGTCTGACAAAGCGTTGATGTTTGCAAAAAAAGCCACGGCAAAACCAGAGCTCGAGCCAATACCTCTCCCCACTAAAGTGCAAGAGTTGGATAAGAACAGTGGAATTTCTCCTAACGAGGGAACTCTTCAAGAATTAAACAGTCAAAGAGGTTCCGAACTACAGGCTTCAGAGGAAAGCGCATTACCCGATAAAAAGGGCTCTACGGGAACAATCTCTACGGGAAATTCTGGTCCGGGAATTTATGGGTCTGTGAAATTCTTGGGAACGATCCCCCCGCGCCTACCGAGTAAAATGAACACCGATCTTTTTTGCAGAAAGCTAAATGGAGGCCAACCTGCCTATCACTCGGACGGCCGAGTTGGAGTCAATGGCAGCTTGGCCAGCGTATTTGTGTATATAAAAAGCGGAGTAAATTCCGATACGGTGTATCCGGTGCCCTTGGAACCTGTTGTCATTAAACAACGGGGATGTCGTTATTACCCGCATGTAATGGGACTAAGGGCCGGGCAAACTCTTAGGATCGTCAACGAAGATCCGACTCTCCATAATATTCATTCCCTAGCTACCATGAATGCAAATTTCAATATGGGAATGGCTACGGTGGGCCAGATGGCAGACAAACGGTTTACGAATCCTGAAGTAATGATACGGCTAAAATGTGACGTGCACAGCTGGATGGACGCCTACGTAGGCGTGCTCTCTCACCCCTATTTTGCGGTCACCAATAACGAGGGAAATTTTACCATTCCCAACCTTCCCCAGGGAGACTACGTGCTCGAGGCCTGGCACGAAACGTATGGTACCAAGATTTTGAATCTTACGCTTACTAGTGACCCAAAAAGTCAGAAGTTAAACTTCACCTTTAAAAAAGAAGCTAAATAATCTTGCTTAGCTTTCGGTGTCGACTCGAATTATCCACGATCGTTCGGTTTCATTTGGGGCGAGCGCAGGTGTGTTGGGAATGAAGAGGTACCATCCCCCCTCGATTCGGCCGATACGCGGATTGGTTTGGGGGGGGGCGAGCTCGGCCGGAATCCACTGTGGCGTGACTACTTTTTCCATCCACAACTGCGCTTGGTCGACGCGAAATCCACGTACGCGGTAGCTCGATGAGGGAGATTCCACCTTTAGAAAAGTACTCGGGTAGGGGTTGAGCGAACGTTGGAGCACCACGGCGTAATGTTCTCTTCGGAGAACGGTCGAATTAGCCGGAGCGGGTTCTCGGTATCCAGTCACCGTCATTCGGCACCGGTTTAAAGCGCAAATGTCGTAATTTAGATTGCTGTACGCCATGCGTCCGCTCAATGGCTGCAACAATTGCGGATCCAAACCGAGGAAGGCTCTGGAAACCCATTGCACTAGGGCGGCTCCGGGAAGCTCCAGGGCATCACTCATTACTGTTGGAGGACCCCAGGATTTCATTCCTTCCGTGTATTCACTCAAATCGGCGACTGAAACGTAGAGGGCATTAGCGCCGTAGGAAATGCCGAGGGCGCCAGATTGCTTAGCAACAGCGAGACTCTCTGCTACGAGCGGAGCCTTTAAATCGAGGTAAACTCCGTTGGGCATGATTCGACCAAAGCCTTCGTAGTTTATTTCACCTTCCACGAAAGGTTTGGGATAGTTGAGTTTCGTGTATTCGGTGGGTTGGTTATGGTTAATGAAATGGCCTCTTTGAAGCATCAAGAAACTCACCCAACTCCAGCCCCAGGCGGGCGGCACGGCATTCGGGTCGGCGGGGATTTGCCCCTCCAAAATGTCGTGAGTTGAAACGGAATTGTGCACCGTTAAAGCCCTCTTGTAGGGATCCCGATCATGAATGGTTTGCCCGATCTTATCGACTAAGCTTACCCGAGACTCGAAACTGGGTGAGTAGACGCAGACTTTTTCATTGCTGCCACTACCCGCTAAGTATTCAAGCTTGGCGCCCTCGGTGCATTTCGACGCATAGGCCGAATTGGGAGCGTCGAAGTATTGGTTATATTCTTGGGTAACGAGAAAATTGATATTGTAGGCGCCGTAACGATCCAGGAGGTAGACAAACAGTCGCTGGATATCTACGCGGGCGGTACTGGTCACATTGGAAAGAAGAAACGGATTTTTACCCAACTGAGCATAAATTCCAAATCCAAGAAACAAAACCAATCCCGCCCGGTTCACTTGCTTCACCTGTGCGTCGAAGTCGGCCCACATGGTTCCACCGGAGAGCTGGCCAGTGCTGCCCGTTTGCTGGAACGCGGCCAAACGGGATGCGTCGTCCCCGGCTGCGCCAAAATAATCGTAAAGCATCTTGTCCAATCCGTGGGATTGGATCACGGTGAATTTTTGGTCTTTTCGCTTGGCAAGCGCGGTTCCCAAGAAATTCCCGGTGGGATTGTTTGCAGTCGGCGTAACCGCATCTTTAAAATGCCTGGGAAAAAACCACCACGTATCGGCGATCCAGTCAAAAGCGGAACCATCTTGATAGGCGAAACGTTTACCGGTGGCATCCATTTTCAAAATCCCACCATGCTTTACGGTTTCGAGGTTACAATTAATTCCAGAAATATTGCTCTCAGCGCAGGGCTTGAGATCGATTACACCAACCTGGCCATCCAGTCCGCTATCCGGATATCCCACGAATCGGGTGACGAACTTCCACTGCACTTGAGTCTGGGCAGGAATAGACAAATTTAAGCTGACACGAGCGTTCCAAGAGTCGTTGCCATCCCAATACCCATGAACCATGAGGGATTTTTCGCAGTTGGGGCTATAGAGGGTAACTTCCAAGTAGCGATTGAAGTCGAAGGGATTGACAGGCGGCTTCGGATACGCCGAGTGAAATTCGAGCTGAAACGGTTCGTTGGGAATTGCGGAATAGTGCGTCGCTGTCGTGGGGTCTATGTTCGGACACGTCTCAGCCCCTAGTGGTGGAGCCCAAAAGGCAGCAACACCAACCATCACCCACAGAGGAACTGAAAAAACACCGGCTCTTAAGTGGTCCATGGGCTGATATTTTTGCAATTTGCAAACCGGTTTCTGGTTTTAAGGCTCTTCTGGTTAAACCAGCAGTATTTCGATGGTTTAGTGCCATGTAAAACGGACTGCCAATTTATTTGACAGTTGAAAAGGGGGTATACAATTGGTCAACATTTGTACAAATCGCTTGGAAGGCGATGAAACGCGAATGGGCACAGCACCTTAAACCCCTTGAAGAATAAAACGACAGAATCGTCGATGAACTAGACGTTCGTGTCGATTGCGCGACCGGTTTCTCTCACGGGCAACATTAGTAGAAGGCGAGAGAGCTTCATGACGGAGTGACCTCTTGGCATTGGGTTACGGGACAAGGGGATATGTTAGTCTTAGGGTCGTCCGAATGGCGGCCGTCAATCAGAGTTGACCAATTTTTTTACCGTAGCAATGAAACCATCTAATGATGAGAAATCGGCTATCAGTTTTGCCCCCGCAATGGGTGGTACCTTCCCTTGCTTGACAGCGAAACCACTTAGAAGAATCGGTAGGTTCGTTAATTCCGGCGTCGCCCTGATGGCCGCGATGCTGCGAACTACACCGGGGATCTGTTCAGCAAGGGAAATGGATATGCCCAGCAGCCTGGGCCTCATTCTATTCGTAAGCCTGGGCATTTCGCACGGAGCAACACCGGGGTAAACCGCTCGTGCGCTTAGGCCGGCATCACCTAAGCATAGTTCGATCATTTGAATACCGAGCGTGTGACAATTTCCCTCAGCGTTTACCAAAAGAACCTGAACGTTCTCATTTATGTCTTCTGCAGGATTAGAAAAATGGTTTATTTCTGTAATTTGCCTAAGAACCTCCTTCGAGAATTTGGTAAAATTGTGTTCATCGGCAACGGTAATTTTCTTGTTGGCCCATTGCTCGCCAATTTGATAGAGCAGTGGCGCTAAAAGACCGATCAACACGTCAACGCGTCGCAACTTTGCCTTGATGGCCTCCGCGATAATAGCCGAGGCCACGTCGTTGCTCATGAGCCGTCCGGCATTATAAATTCGTTGATGGAACTTTTTTAATATTAGGAGCGAATCGGTTTCTTCGTCCGAAAGGTTGAACCCGCGTACTCCGCAGGGTATGCACATTCCGTGAGTAAGACTCAAGTCGTCGTACGGCTCAACTTCGCCAACATAACTTTGGCAGTAGGCACACCATTTCATCATTGCGGTAATCCCTTATGGTCGAGCTCAGCAATAAGCTGATAAATAAGTTCAATCCAATCGGGGGAAAACCGGCCACTATCTTGAAACCAAGTTCGGACAGCATCAAGTGCGCCCTCGATTCCGCTTCTTTCATCAACCCACGATGAGATAATTAAAGTGGGAACGCCAGGCATTTTAAATCCAGAAGCCGCCCCAAGTAGAGATTCATATTGACGACTTAGAACGGTAGCGATTTTCTCCGCTATATACGAATCTCGTTCGGCCTCACGTTTTGATAGATAGAAATCATAACCGGTCGTAGCAGGGTTGTTCTCTCCCAAAAGCGAAGCAAAAGCGCTTTTTATTTCCAGTAGATGTGCGTCAAGAATTACCGAGGGTAGTCCTCGCGTAGAAAGCACAGTCCGCAGCCACTCGAGGCTCTTAATTCCCATTTCCGGAGAAAGTCGATAAAGCGAAACCAGCCAACAGCTATCACTGCTTGTGAAACGTCGGCCGCGTTCAGAAAATCTAAATCCCGAATACGGAAATTTCGTCCACGCTTTTTGACCCGCCCGCAACGCTAATTGAATTTCAACGGGATCTTGCGGCATGGCATGATTGCCAGCTTCCGGATTTACTGAAGCAGCATGATGATTTAAATCGCGATCCAAAAATGGATGAAGGGCTACAACTATTTTCCCGATCCATTTAAAAGACTGAATTGCCGAGTCCACGACTTGAGAAACCTCACCTTCCTCCAACGAAAGGGAGTTAAGATTTGCTACGAATGACCGCCAAACTGATGCCGTCTGATTTCCATGACAATCAAAATAAGTTGGTGGTTCTGTAAAAAAGTCTGGGCATTTGGCGATCTGTTTTCTTAAAAAATAACCACCGTTCTGAAGGTATTCTAACTCAACGAATCACAACCAACCAGCCGGAGGAATATATTTTCCTGAGGACCTATAAGTCTTACGAGGGGAAAAGGAATTTGATACCGTAAAACCCAAATCGTAGAGCTGCTAATCAATCTAAACTGATCTCTCTCGCAATTAGGCGGTCAGCTGGAACAACCATTACTGTAGAGGCATTCATGCTTTTTTAGCGACGAGCGGAGACGGAGCCCCTGTCTTTAGGTAATTAATTAATTCGGTTAACCGAATCCTACTTTCAGGGTTAAGGCCTTCGAACTCAATACCAATTCCCATTGGCCATTCTCCCGTGGAGCCATCTCGAATCCAGCGCACCACTCCGTTTCCCTGGGGGTCGCTGGGCACCGCCGCTGCGGCCAGGGCTGAATTTCCCTCCAATGTGATAGCAAACTTTAATTTCGTTCCCTTTTCGGGAAAGGGACCATCGGTAACCACAAACATTCCCCCAGTTCCAATGTTCTGTACCGGGAGTTGGAGTATTTGTTCCTCCCCTCCGATAGTCAGCATGAGGGACGAATTTACCTTGTGAACTTCACGTCGGATCGGTCGCTTTGGATTTTTATCCTCACGGGCCCGAAGTGCTAACTCCACTGTCGTCATGAGTGCCTTTCGATCAAAGGGTTTTGGAAAAACCGCCTCAACCCCTAACTGATAGACATCTTGGAGATCAAGTTCTGCAAATCCAGAAATAAAAATAAAAACTGGAGTTTTTCCCGTGACCTTTCGCACCTCTTCCAACAAAAATTTTCCGTCTCCGTCAGGCATTCGCACGTCGGACAAAATAACATCCACCGGTTGGGTCAAAAAAATACGAAGCGCCTCTTTCCCATTTGAGGCTTGTAAAATGTTTGACCCTTTTCTCCTAAAATCGAAGGCGAGGGCTTCCCGAAAGCCCGCATCATCATCGACAATTAAGACATGTGTTTGTTTTGTTTCGCCCACTAGCTACCCCCTTTCAAGTTTTGGGTATAAATTTCCTAGACTGAGATCGCTCAATAGGTTCGAAAATATCTCTTCCGCTTTGGTCATTTAGATTGATAAACCCGATCCCCCTTCCCGCAGCTTTTCCCGCCAACCGGATTTGGGTTTTCTCACGGAATCTCTGACAAATAAGGTTTATCAATTTCCAAATTCTCGGCAAGCTCGGGTGCCAGGGAACCCAAGTTTCTTAGTTTGCTTCGCTCAGGGATGATTGTTTTCTGTGTTCCTTGATGGTTACATCCATCCTATTCAAAACGTTGAGTGCTGATCGAGCTGCCTCCTTTTGTTCCACGGGAAAATTAGGATTTTCGGTTATCAATTCATACAGCGTTTCGATGTGTATTTTTGCCGTTGCCAAATGATTTAGCAGGTCATGCAAAAAACATTTTTCCCTTTGTTCCATCAGCTTCTTTCCCTCTTAGGATTAGGATCCAAACAAAATTGCTTGTGTGCTGTTTGAAAGCGGTTCAAGACCAAAAATGAACACCTGCGTTAAACGATTAACGGGCTGGCCCATTTCCCTCCCATGATTAGGCTAATCGATCATTACTTAGTAGAAATTAAGAACTTATTAAGCAATCTTAACAAACCACTGAAAAAGTCTGTAATTTTAAAAAGTTAAGTGAGTTCGCCGCAGAGGTGTTAGGCGGCTTTAGCGGGAACTACGTTTCGCTTTTTTGGAAGAGTGAGTACAAAACAAGTATTAGCGCACTGGGCATCGAGCACAAGTTCGCCTTTATGGGACTGCACGAGCCCCAATGAAATGCTCAGGCCCATTCCGGTTCCTTTTCCGATCTCTTTAGTGGTAAAAAATGGCTGGAAAAGGCGCTTTTGAGTCTCTGCATCGACTCCCTTCCCACTATCCATAATGCGAATCTCAATCTCCTCCTTTTTATCAAAGATAGAGATTCGAACCCATTTTTCGTTGGAGTCGATAATCGCATCGTAACAATTAGCCAAAAGATTCAGAATTACCTGGGATAACTCAGTCGGCCGTCCTTCAAAATACAGTTCTTCATTCTGTTTCTCAATTTTGATCTCAATGCCGTAACTCCGAAAACGTTCCTCACAAAACCCCAGCGTCTCCTGGATCAATTGAACAGCGTTTACGGTTCGATAAGGATCTTTACTCTCGTCCCTGGAGAATGTTCTCAGCCCTCGAATGATCCTAGCCATTCGATCGGTTGTTTTCACTAAGGTAGCCGCCATTCCTTTCACCAAGTCTTTATCCAGAACCTCGTCTTCTAGTATCTCACCAATCTGGCAGGCAATATTCTGGACCGTGGCCAGAGGCGTATTGATCTCGTGGGCAATTCCGCCGGCCATTTCTCCCAGTGCAGACATCTTGGTAGATGTGATCAACGCCTGTTGTTGTTCGATAACTAACTGACGCGATTCCTTAAGGTCTTTGGTACGCTCATTTACCCGTCGCTCGATATTGACCAAGCTCTCCTCAAGATTCACTTGCTTTTCGGAAATGCTTTTGAGCAGGTCCATTTTAACTTTCATGGAATAGAAAAGAAAAACATCCTCAAATAACACCCAAGCAGAATGTTCTGATGCTCGCCACGGACTCGCTGAAAGGACGCCATAAACCGACTGCGGTAAAAACATGCCTCTAAAAAAATGATCGGCCGCAGTTAACGCCGTTGCCAAGATTAAAACTTTCGGGTCTCGATAAAACGCCAAAAAAGCAAGTGATCCAAAAATGTGAAAATGGGTCTCAATTCTGCCTCCGGTAAGGTGAATGAAGAGAATGGAGAAAAACATCTGGGCAACAGCAACTACATAGCGATTTAACGTTTTGCCTGTGTGCCAAAACGTCAAGTAGCAGGGATACGCCGCTAAAATCCCACCAAAGAAAAATGCCGCATATATGTGATAATTAATCTGACTGTATTCGCCCGACCATGTTAGCGGTGAGAGGGTTAAAGCAAAAACCAAGCCTAATATCCATTGCAGAATAAACAGAACACCAAACATGCGATCGGTTTTGCAAACCGATTCCTGGTAATATGTTGAAAATACTTCGTTCACCTGTTTTTCATGCAGGCTTAAATTGGTAATACTCATTGCCCAATCCTCGCAACGGATTTCTCTGGGTTTATAAGCGAACAACCAAATACTGGAGCCATTAGAATTTTCGTGGTGCCGGTCTCGACAAAGGACAAAATAGATCTACGGCCGTCGCCATCTCCCCTGTGGCCTCGTCCAGGAGTGATCCCTCCTTGAAAGACCATTTTTCCATTTTCATCATATAAAAAAGTCTGACCTGAAGTGACCGCACCGAACCGGATCATTTCGGTGCCTTGACTATCTATTAGAGTTTTGACACCGGGAATGGCCTGAGACGATTTCCACAGGTCGCCCATTACCCATTCATTCGTTTGGTTGTTTGGTTTGAAAAAAACGACATAGGCATCTATTTTTTCCTTGGTATTCGGCATGAGCCGTTCCAATTCGCCGACGGACGCTTTGGAACAGGGGCAGCTAGGGTGAGCAAAGAGGATTAAGGTTGCACGACTTGGATTGCGAAAAATCTTTGTTCCTAATGGCCAGTTAGACAATGACTGACTGGGAGTTCCCTTTGTGTACGTGTATCTCAATAGCGTCCAAAAACCTAACCCCAGCAGAAGGACCCAAAAGAAAGTAAGGAGAATTTGGAGGCACATTACCTTGTTGTATTTTCGATGTACCATCAGACCTCTGCTCTCGAAGCACGGCAACAAGGCAAACAAGCCCTATCCTTTATCGGCAATCTAAGCGCCGGCCGTGAATAAAAAGCTGTTCTCCAGACAGGCCGCCAAAGCAAGATTTTGAATTCTAACGAAGTTAAACAGCCCAATCTGCTTAAGACTCATTGTATCGTTTCACACCCAGGTGGAATTTAAGGCTGGGTTAACTATTTTTAATCTGAATTTGGTCCAAAATCTCCGGCGGTTATGTCGTTTTGATCGGGATGGCGTGTTCAGCTGGAGCCAAAAGCTCACACGATTTGTCGAAGATGCCGAAGAGGAGGGGAAACGAGGCGCCTGTGCACCATATTCTATTGATTGAAGACTCTCCTGAGTTTCAAAAGGCCGTCTCCACGGTACTTAGAAAAGAAGACCTTCAACTCGACTTTGCCTCGACGGGAAAAGAGGCACGTGAACGACTTACCTTGCAGGACTACGATCTAATTCTACTGGACGTAAACCTACCTGACATCAGCGGGTTCGATCTGCTTTTGGAGTTTCAGCAAAACCCAAAAACCCAGAATGTTTCGGTGATCTTTTTAACAGCCGCGGATGAACCAACGGAAAAGGTTACCGCCTTTTCTATGGGAGCGGAGGATTACATAGTTAAACCCTTTAATTCTCTCGAATTTCGCGCCCGAATCCAGGCAAAGCTTATCAAACTTGCTTCCCACGTTGCGACAATTACACGAGGGGACATTCTGATCGATCTAAAAGCTCACAAGGCCTTTCGGCTCATGCCCAATGACGTTAAAAATGACCTGGGCTTGACTCATCGAGAATATCTGCTGCTCCATCAGCTGGCCAAATCGGAGGACCAAGTATTTAGCCGGGAGCAACTTCTTCAAGCAGTTTGGGGAAACAATATTCATGTTTTTGACCGCACCGTCGACGTCCATATTTGCTCCCTACGCAAAAAAATAGGGCCAAGCGGAAAATTCATTGAAGCAGTGCACAGTGCTGGATACCGCTTTCACATCAGCTCAAAGAGAAATCTCAAAGCAATTGGCTAAAAGAGCGTGCGCCAATTGCGCAACGACTGCAAAAAACGGCTTATAATTGTCCAAATTCAACAAATGCGGCGCTGAGACCTCGCCTGCATTTTCCTTGCTCTCAATCGTGACCCTCTGCAAAAATACTCGGAAGAACATTAGCCTTCGAGTCTGGCCAAAAAAGTACTGCTAATTCACGCCCTCTTCCCCAATATAAATTTTCAATGAAGCCTGCTTAATATTTCCCAGCGGGTTTGGTGTTAACGATTCTTAATTGCCGTTATATCCAAGTTCATACTTCTTCTTCAATTTGCCTGCTAATTTGAAATTCGGAGGTACTTTTCAATGCTCAAGTTGGCGCCACACTTAAAACAACTTCTATTCGGCCTAGTATTTCTCACGCTATTTCCAGTCTCCCTAGTTGGCTGTGGCTCTCGCATTAGTCGGGAATATTCTTCGGTAGTTGAAATCGTTTTCAATGATGGTACGGAGCTTTGCTCAGGTACTTTTATCAGCCCAAGAGCGGTATTGACGGCCGCCCATTGCGCCAGAAATTCAACGAATTATTCGGTAATCTCTTCCTTCGGAGAATTCCGTACCAGCAAGGCTGTTAGCTTTGGCAACGCCTCCAAAATGGCGCCGCCGCAAGAGGCAAATGACATCGCCCTACTCATTTTTGACACTGATGTAGCCAGCCAAGACCAGATCATGCCAATCGGAGACGAAGTAACTATTGGGGATTCGCTTCAGATAATCGGAGTGGGATGTGACAACGTGACGACTAAGAGAGGCATCGGGGTGAAGCGCGCGGGCACGAACTTGGTTTCTCATGTATCTGATTT
>JAYVQZ010000397.1:0-4969 GCA_043776735.1 Deltaproteobacteria bacterium
TATGAGATAACGTAACGCGAATAGTGCCAGTCCTACTGAAAGCATTCCATAGACCCCCATCATCGCGGCATGCCCATGGTTGGCGGTAAGGGCGGTGCCGATTTCGTAATAAGAGACAATCGGTAGATTGATTAAAAAGCCAAAGATTCCCGCTCCCACAAAATTCCAAAATCCAACCGCCACAAGAAATAAAATTGCCCATTTGTGTGGAAATGGCTCCTTGGTATTCGCATTTCTGACCGAACCAAGCTTCAGGAAGCTCCATGCTTCCACGGTCAAAAACGTCAATGGAATGACTTCCGCCGCCGAGAAAAATGCCCCCATGGCCATGTGCTCGGCGGGCTCGCCGGAAAAGTAGAGGTGGTGCATGGTGCCAATTACCCCACCCACCGAGTAAAGGATGACATCCAAATAAATTAATCGAAGCGCTGTTTTTTCTTCGACGATCCCAAGGAGTACGAAAATGTAAGCCACCATGACGGTGGTGAATAATTCGAGGAAATCCTCAACCCATAAATGCACGACCCAAAAACGCCAAAAATCAGTTATGACAAAATTTGATTTAGAATGCGCCAGCAGGCCGACGGCGTAAAAGGCGGGAATAGCCAAAGCCGCGAAGAAAAAAAGCCATGGCATGTTTCCCCTGTGCTCCGTCCGCAACCGTGAGTTCAACCCCCTGAATAAAATAACGACCCAGAAGAATAAGCCAATGGAGAGAAGAATCTGCCAGAATCGCCCAAGATCCAGGTACTCAAACCCTTGATTGCCAAACCAGGACCATTTGGCGGGAACCAGTCCGAAGATCCCCGCGAACTCTCCAGCAAGGCTTCCCACAACGACAATGGTAAGAGCCGCAAGTAACGCGTAAGCGAGATATTGCTGTCCGCGCGGTTCTTTTCGCGCGATGAAGGGTGCCAGGAAAATTCCCGCCGCAAGGTATGAAGTCGACACCCAAAAGATGGAAAGCTGAACGTGCCAGGTTCTGGCAAGATTGTAGGGGAAAAACCGGGCAAGACTGATTCCAAAAAAATTGGAAAGCTCGGCCCGGTAATGCTGAGAAACCCCGCCCACGATTGTCTGCAAGAGAAAGAGAAGCGACATTACCAGAAAAAAACCGCCGCAAGCTTTTTGACCTGGGGAAAGAGCAACGGCGTCGGGTCTTCGAAAGACGAGATTTTGCTCCTCACGAGCATGCCAACCTAAAAGATTCCATTTTCCGAAAACTGCAAGAAGAACGCCGATTCCGCCCAATAGGGCCGCCAAAGAGATTACGCTCCAAATCATGTTGGCGCCCGTGGGTTTGTTACCGACGAGAGACTCGGGGGGCCAATTGTTAGTGTAGGAATATTCCTTGCCGGGCCGCTTTGTCGAAGTCACCCACGCCGCCCAAGAAAAAAAAGCGGTGAGTTTTTTTATTTCGCCGGCAGAGGAAAACATTCCGGGCCGTAGTCCGGTTTGAGTTTCGGGTTGGGAAAAGAACGCCTTATAATGAGCTTGAATCTCGCCAAAAGCATTAGCCTGACCAGTGGAAAATTTAAGAGTGTCTGAGCTAGGATCGTAGTGATTCTCCTTGAATTCGGAGAGCGTGAGAGCCGCCGCATTGCTAGCTCCGCTTGACTCGTGGCTGTGAAGGACGAAAAGAGCAGCCCGCCGTAGATAGTCGGCGGTGAAATCTGGACCTAGATAGGCGCCATGTCCAAAAATAGAACCATATTCCATGAGTCCGTTACTTAGGAATAGCTCCTGTCCCTCGCGAACGTCTTCCCCCGTAAATAGGACGTTGCCCGAAAAATCTACGACCTTACTCGGAATAGGGGGCCCAGCCACATAGGTACGGTAAGCTAGAAATCCCAGTCCGAAAAAGCCAAAGAGGACCACGAGGCCCGCGGCTTGTATCCACCCTCTCGATATCAAAAGGCCTCTTCGATCGGTCTTTTTCAAAAACGCCTCCCGCTATGCTTTACGATTGAACCTTTATGCATTGGAGCTGTCTGTAGTTCAAACACATTAAAAATGTTGAATTTAACCATCCAGCTCTCCGAAAAACATAACGCAAAATATTTCCCGCACCCCGTAGGTCTCAGCCACTGCTATTTACGAGAGGCGATTTAACTCCTTGCACCTCCCTGAGGTACGCGGAAAACAGGTACGCGGTTCTCATCGTCCTGCAAAGCATGGACACTGGGGGTAAAGATGGCGTCATCAGGCACGTGATGAACGCCATGAACCCGCAGGGCCGCACGGTCATTTCATCCAAGCCGCCGACCGAGGAAGAAGCAGCTCATGATTTTTTATGGAGGGTGCACCCGCACGTGCCACGAAAGCGGTATTTCTATGGGACAGAAAGTCCGGCACATGGGCTTGTAAGTCCCGTTCGGTCCCGTTTGGCAGATCGATAATTCTCGCATAACGGGCTAAATCTTGGGCCTACCTAAATTTTGGGTGCTATGCCCAACGCCCAAGTTGACCGAAGTGCGGTTGGCCCCCTGAGCAAAGATTCTTCCCACGGCACACGATATGCAATCTAGTTAATTAGCCCTTCCTAAAAAAAAGACGCAACCAAATCCGGATTGGCCGGCGGCGGTTCAACTAGGACGAGCCCAACATACGGAGCATTATATGTTTAACTTTTTTAAGAAGACAGATGAGCAGATACGACAGGACGTCATGAATGAATTGAAGTGGGACCCGCGAGTGACTGACGCTCATATCAGTGCCACCGCAAATGAGGGAATTGTTACTCTACGTGGAAGCGTTCCTCACCATTTCGAAAAAGCCACCGCTGAGCAGGCCGCCCAGCGCGTAGGGGGTGTGAGAGCCGTTGCCGATGAAATAGAAGTTAAACTCTTGGGATCTTATGAGCGCACGGATGAGGATATCGCACAAGCGGCGCTTAGGGCACTTGATTGGAATTATACCGTGCCCGATGGCCTAAAAGTCATCGTTGATAAAGGCTGGGTCACCTTAAGTGGCGAGGCAGAGTGGGACTTTGAACGGCATGCGGCTAAAGACGCTGTCAGGCCGCTCATGGGAGTTTGCGGCATCACCAATAACATCACTCTTAGATCTCGAGTTCAACCATCCGACGTGAAGCATCGCATTGAATCGGCCCTCAAGCGCTCGGCTGAAAGTGAAGGACGAAAGATAAACGTAGCGGTAGAGGGCGGTCAGATAACACTCTCTGGCGACGTTCATTCGATTTCAGAGATTGAAGACGCCAAACTTGCTGCATGGGGTGCTCCAGGGGTCGTAAATGTAAAAAATAATCTCAGGATTGCTAGCTGAAGCCTAGCCCAATACTTCAAAATATTGTTCGACTACTTGGTAACGTCGGCCTTTAAATTTTGTAAAGTTAACTAAGTTTCAATTGCACCATCAACATTCCTATTAGGAGATCACTATGGCGAGCTTAGAAAAAACCAAAATTACGACCATGCCTTTCATGGGTGCGTTAGAAAAGTTAATCGGACAGACATCAGAGAAAGTAGAGAATGGTGAAACAAAAATGGCTCTCTTCGGGAGACGCACCCAGGTAAAGTTTCTAAAATCGTTCAGTAAAGCCCGAAAGCAAATTCATCGGTATCCCCTCACGTCTGTTTTGGTCGGCGTTGGTGCGGGACTTCTACTAAAAAGTCTCAAGACGTTTGTTTCGATGGGAAAGACCCGCAATTAATCACAAGGAAAAACTCTCATGACGAACCCAGAACCTATCATCGGAAATTACATCACCCCATGTTCAGTGAGCATTTCGCCAAAAGCCTCGGCAAGAAACGCTTTTTGGCTGATGCGAAAAAACGGAATTCAGTACTTACCTGTCAAAGTGGGGCATGACATCGTTGGTCTGCTTCCCAATCGCCTTGTTCGTGCTGCGCTATCCGGCAATGGCCAAGGCATCCCAAAGATTTCTGACCTGATGATTCGAAAGCCTTCAGTCACCTCTCCAGAAACCAGTCTTTACAACGTACTGGACGAAACGCCGGAAAACGCTGGAGGCTGTACAATCATCCAGCGAAATTCCGGAGAAATCGTAGGGGTGTTCACTCCGAATGATGCTGTCTTTGCTTTTCGGAGTCTGACGAGCCAGGCCAGTGCTTAAAGAAGAGGTGTCCGATGAAATGAAAGCAGCTGCCACTGACCCGATATGTGGAATGCAAATCGATCCTTCTTCCAGCCAAAAGGCCATCCACAAAGGCATTCCATATTATTTCTGTTCTTCAAGCTGCCTCAGAAAATTCCGTGAGGCGCCACAGAAGTACGTAAGCCTCGAGAAAAACCAGGCTGAGGATACTCACCCGGAAGCTACCTACACTTGTCCCATGCACCCTGAGATTCGCCGGAAGGGGCAAGGCACTTGTCCTCTCTGTGGAATGGCGCTTGAACCAGTGGAACCGACTCTCGAGGAGCAACCAAGTGAAGAACTTTCTAATATGTCCCGCCGACTACGAGTAGGGATTGCACTTACCTTACCGTTACTTTTTCTTGTGATGGGTGAAATGGTTCCCGGTTTTTATCTCAAACACCGGATTCCCCCCGAACTTTGGAACTGGATTCAATTCTTTCTTGCTTCCCCAGTAGTGATTTGGGTAGGTGCCCCCCTTTTTGAACGAGGTTATCAGTCCTTTAGAACGCTCAAGCTGAACATGTTCTCGCTCGTTGCTCTCGGAACCGGGGTGTCCTACCTGTATAGTCTTATCGCAACCCTTTTTCCGGGTTTGTTTCCCGCTTCATTTCGAGAGCCGCATAGCGGACTTGTGGGAGTGTATTTCGAAGCTGCCTCTGTCATCGTGACGCTCGTTATTTTGGGGCAAGTGTTGGAACTCCGGGCCAGAGGCCAAACAACAGGCGCCATCAAGGCTCTCCTTAAACTTGCCCCCAAAAAAGCCCGAATCGTTCGAGAAAATGGAGCGGAAGAAGACACTGGCGGCACCGTAAACGGCACGGGATCTCACGTGATGGAAGCAAAGAAGGT
>JAYVQZ010000398.1:0-4951 GCA_043776735.1 Deltaproteobacteria bacterium
TTCAATACCAAACTCTTGGGAACGGGGCCCTATACACTTGAAAAGGTGACACAGGGAGAGCGGATCCTTCTCAAGCGCAACCCTAACTACTGGGGAGCCAAATTGGCTCAGAACATCGGCCGTTACAATTTCGATCAGATTACATTTCGCACAATCCCCGATATGAATGTTGCCTTTGAGCTCTTTAAAAAGGGAGAAATCGACTACTACTACTTTCTTATCGCCAAGGTTTGGACGACAGAAACTGTTGGAGTGCCCTTTGAAAAGAACTACATCGTAAAACTCAAAGTGGAGAATAAACTCCCCTACGCCACTCAAGGAGTTGCTTGGAACCATCGCCGCCCGCTATTTCAAGATGTTAGAGTTCGCAAGGCGCTGGCCCATCTTTTTAACTTTGAAAAGATCAATCGAGAGATCCTATACGGCAACTACCGAGCGGCAACGGGAAGCATAAACCAGACCTCGGACTACCATTCGCCCAAAGTGAAGCCAGTCCCCTACGATCCTAAAACGGCCCGCAAACTTCTTGATGAAGCAGGATGGAAGGCAGGCGAAACCGGCGTTCTTGAAAAGGACGGCAAAAAATTTGAGTTCGAACTCATCACTGATAACCCTGTTTATTTAAGATGGCTGACCGGTCTCCAAGAAGAGTTCAAGGCCATGGGAATCAAAATGAGTTTACGCGTTGCCGATTGGGCGACCCGACTAAAACTGATAGACGACTGGCAATTCGATGCCGTCGACACGGCTCGTGGCCGGGATATCGATCCTAGCGATTTTGCCACGGGCTGGGGTAGCGCCCAGGCCGACATCAAAGGCGGTGTTAATTTCATGGGATTTAAGAACCCGAAAGTCGACGAGCTTGCGGTGAAGATAGATCTCACCTTTGATCGGGCTGAGCGGATTAAATTGGTGAGGGAAATGGATGAACTGATCTCAGGCGATTACCCCATGTTGTTCACTAGCGAAGGAATGTACACCCGCATTGGTCATTGGAATCGATTTGGCTACCCTGGAAAAGGCTACTTCAACTACACCACCTGGCGGGATGCTTTTACCTACTGGTGGCTGGATAAAGAGAAGGATGCAAAGCTAAAGGCCGCCATGGCTAGCGGAGCGACAATTCCAACCTCAAACTAGTATGAAGAGCTATCTTTTCAAACGACTCCTCTACGCGGTACCGACTTTATTGGGCATCAGCTTGATCTGTTTTTGCCTGGTGCAACTCTCCCCCGGCGGCCCGGTGGAGCAGCTTCTTGCGGAGTGGCGCCACTCCAGTCTCGGAGAATCGGGAGACAAAACCTCTCAGGTAACGGAGGAGCAGCGACAAGCGTTGGTTGAGTATTTCGGTTTTAATGAGCCCCTCCTTATTCGCTACGCCAAGTGGATGGGCAAAGTTTTAACTCTCGATCTTGGCGAGTCGTATCATTATGGGGAGTCGGTGGCCTCTCTCATTGGACGAGCATTGCCCATCTCTCTTTCCCTGGGTTTTTTTAGCTTTTTTATCGTCTACCTAATTTCCATTCCCTTAGGCATTAGCAAGGCCGTAAGACACGGATCAAAGTTTGACGCCACCTCCTCGACCATTCTCTTTCTTTTGTATTCCATACCGTCCTTCGCCCTGGGCGTTCTTCTTATCGTTTTTTTTGCTGGTGGAAGTTTCTATAGCTGGTTTCCTGCTCAAGGGCTCTTCTCAGACAACTGGGATGACTTAACCCTAGTAGGAAAGGTGGCCGACTACTTTCTCCATCTCACCTTGCCCCTTTTTTGTTCCGTCATTGGCGCTTTAGCCAGCGTAACCTTGATGATGAAGAACTCTTTACTCGATCAGCTTAAGCAGGACTACATCCTTACAGCCCGAGCCAAGGGGCTTAGGGAGAATGCAGTCATCTGGCGTCACGCCGTGCGCAATGCGCTCTTGCCCATTGCCAGCGGGATGGGGCAATGGCTCTCCGTCTTTTTTTCTGGAAGTGTGCTTTTAGAAACCGTTTTTGGTCTCCAGGGTATGGGACGGCTAAGTTACGAGTCTATTTTGCGACGAGATTATCCCATCGTTCTTGCCAACATCATAATTCTCAGCGTCCTCCATATCGCGGGTAATTTACTTTCCGATCTCGCGTACGTGGCCTTAGATCCCCGGATTGACTTCACATGATCCGACTTCATCCCACGACTCAAAAGCGAGTCCGCCATTTTCGAAAAAACCGAAGGGCCTTTTATTCGTTGACTGTTCTTAGCGCCGCTTTTTTGATCACGCTTTTTGCCGAGTTGCTTTGCAATGATCGCCCCTTTGTAATGCGTTATGAGGGGAATTGGTATTTTCCGATTCTAAAACATTATCCGGCAGCTCTATTTGGTGAAAAGGTACGCAGTGAAACCAACTTCAAAAATTTTACGCTTTCCGAAAATTTTCTGCGCCCAGGAAACTTTGCTCTTTTTCCCCCTATCAAACACGATCCCAACGTCTCGATGGAAAACCCTCCGGCTCCCCCACCTACTAGGCCGTCGTCAGTAAATTGGCTAGGAACAGACGACCGGGGACGAGATCTTCTAGCGCGTTTGATCTATGGTTTTCGTAACTCGATGGTTTTTGCCCTAATTTGCTGGGCCTTTACCGTGGTGTTGGCCTTTATCGTTGGAGCTACGCAGGGGTATTTGGGAGGTAAAGTAGATCTTATTGGGCAACGGCTCATCGAGATTTGGAATGCACTTCCCGTTCTCTACATTATTTTGTTTTTGCTCAGCCTCTTTCCGCCAACACTTTTTTTGCTGGCGATTATCTGGGTCTCTTTTAGCTGGATTGGGCTCTCTTCCTATGTGCGCGCCGAAGTTTTGAAGATTAGAAAACAGGAGTTTGTCGCCGCATCCAAAGTGATGGGAGGCAGCCCAATATGGATACTTCAAAGGCACATCCTTCCCAACTCGCTGACTCCGATTCTGACCTTCTCTCCCTTTTTGCTTTCTGCCGCTATTGGGAGCCTGGCGGCGTTAGATTATTTAGGGCTGGGCCTTCCGCCACCCACAGCAAGCTGGGGGGAGCTGCTCCGCCAAGGGAAGGAGAACCTTTCTAGTTGGTGGTTAGCTCTTTACCCTTTCCTGAGTCTTTTCATTACTTTACTGCTATTGGGCTTCATCGGGGAAGGCGTGCGCGATGCCTTTGATCCGCGGTCTGCCCCCACTCAGAAATAAGTATTTTAATTTTCTTGCGACACCTATTGACTCCACGCATTAACACAGCTAAAACCCCGATTCCAGTTTGAACAAAGGTGAATTCGGTCACCCAGTTACTGTCTTAAACAGTCCAGAAAGCGGCGGGAAGTCGAGTCCCCCCAAATCTTGCTCTCGCCGCTTCTGTGACCGAATCTAAAACGACTAAGCTGCCTTATTTTTCTTATTTTTAGGATTGAGTTGAACTTCTGTGCTCTCGCCCGAGACGAGAAACTGCCACAGTTTATTGGAGGGTAGCGGCGGATCAATGGCGATAAGGATCTGCGCTGCCTGTTCGAAGATCTTCGATTTTTGCTCTTCGGTCGACGTGTCTGCAATAACCAGTTTTTCCCCAACTTTGCCCGAAAGATTCTCTAGGAAGTGAGATCCGCTATGACCAGCCTCTGGAGGCTCTCCTACAGACCGGGCAGCGTACTGACCATTCCATTCGATGTGGAGGCGTTTTAAGGTCTGGGGACCGCTCTGCACCCATAGGGTAAGCACCGCTCCGCTTGGGCTTTCATATACGGACCGATCGTAACCGGTTTGAGAGTCTTCACTTGGCGGCTGAGTGACTTGCATGCCCATAGCAAAATTTGCTGGCTGCAACATTTCGTTGAGCTTTTGCTTTAATTCATTTGAAATCTTTTTGAACTCAAGACCCACTAGGCGAGGGGCTCCATGATGAGTGACTCGCGCGACCAGTTCATAGGACTCTTTTTTTGACCAGTGGAGCCGGAAAGTGCAGATGGCATCATTTTTAAGCACGGTGGGCATGGGCTCGGGAACCCAAATGCCTAATCCCCCTTCGCTGATATTGCGAACAGGATAACGCTCACCAGCCACCTCAACTTCGGGTTGGAGGGTGCGGGCCAGGGTTGTCACCGGAATTCGTGGCTGTCGTTGATAGCTCATCCAAAAGACCTCAATATATTATCGGCTATTGGCTCTCACCCCTTTAGCCCACCCCGTTATCCTCCCGTCGCGCCCCCAGGAACAACCTTGACGGGATGAGCAAAGTGCCGTTTTGTCCTGGCCATGTGGAATCTTCTGTCCTCAACTCCCATGGCTTGGGTCGACGCCGTATTAAACGATTTCCCGAGCTTTTTGGTCGATCACGCCAGCTGCGAACGCAAGGCTTCCGCAGTAGGACTCTCCTTTGTGGTGCGATACCCCGACCGTCCGGAGCTTTTAGAACCCATGATCCATTTTGCCAGGGAAGAGCTGGAGCACTTTCATCAGGTCTATCGGCTGGTTGCCCGTATGGGTCTGAGGCTGGCTCCTGATCTTGAAGACGAGTACGTCAATCAACTGATGAAGGAGGTTCGCTTCGGCCGCGAAGAACGTCTGTTAGATAGGCTTCTAGTTTCCGGTGTGATCGAAGCTCGCGGAGCGGAACGGCTCGCCCTGATCGCCGAGCACCTTCTTGACCCCGACCTCAAACACTTTTACGCCAAGCTTTCCCGTGCTGAAGACTCTCACAAACACCTCTTTGTGGATCTGGCCCACAAGTTTTTTGACACCGAAACAGTGGAAAAAAGGCTCAATGAGTTCTTGGTTTTAGAAAACAAAGTCATCCTGTCGGTTCCTATTCGGGCATTAGTGCATTAGCGCAATGAAACGCTCCAACACCGATAAGTACCTTGAGGGCTATGCAGAGCCCGAGATTAAGATTGCGGCCGCCCTTCCCCCACAAATTTGGAACAGAACAGTGGTCATTCCGGCGCTCGGAGAGTTTGAGGAT
>JAYVQZ010000399.1:0-4931 GCA_043776735.1 Deltaproteobacteria bacterium
GGCCTTTCAACCCCAAAAATGTATTTTGACACCCGATGGCAATTTACCCTTCTTTCGGGTAGACAGAGGCCCATTAATTTATTTCTGGAGGTTCATATAAAGATATTTAGTTGGGCAATGGCATTGCTCATGGTTGGAATCGTAGGTTGTGGGAAAGCAAAGCTTACCGAAGAACAAAGACTTCAAGTTCAGCGGGTGACGACATCCACATCCCGTGGCGTAGGCGCCGCGTTTGACGCACAGCCGGGTGGCGGAGTCGCCGGTATCGGAGCTCCTGTGGGTGCGGGCGCTTTAGCGGCATTAAGCGCTCTGGCCCTGGCAGATTCTCCCTCGGAATCCAATGCGCTTACTGCTTTAAGTGCTGCTGTTGGTGCAGGCGGCGGAGTTAGTGCGGCAAAACAGGCTGAATTGGCCGCCAGAATCCGCGAGCGTGGGGTGGAATGTAAGTTTGATTCGAGTTTTGATCGCACACTCTTGGAGGGAAAAGTCGGTTCTGAATCGTTTAAGAACATGCGATTTGTCGTTGCTGGGGACAGCTGTCCTTTGGCCGTTCGTTTTCAAATGACGGTCAACGTCGATGAAAAAGCCCAGAAGAGCACCATTGGCTTCGAAATTAGTTACGAAGTGAAAGAGGATTCCTACCGAAAGCTAAATGACGTTACGAAGTTTACTCTTAAAGGGGAAATGACGATGTCCGGAAATAAGGAGGGTAGCGAGGTGAAACTTAACCTTAATGGTGCCATCGTCTCCACCGAAATGGGCACGATTCCTCTCACCTTGACGGGTGAAATGGCTATAAATGAAGGTAAAGTACGAAGTTCAAAAGCGAATTTTGGAGCAAAATTTCCGAAGTTCGACTTCGAGCTAGCCGTGGAAACCTCAGACCCCGCAAAAGAACCGGAGTTTCGTTTAAATGGAGAGCCAAAGAATAAAGAACAACTTGCCGAGTTCTTTAAAGAGAAAAACACCGATCAAGGGCCGGCGAACGCTCCTAATCCTGCTAATTTGGGTGGTTTGAATCCGCCCCTGTAATACGGATGGCGCCGGTTTTTTTAAAAAAAACTGGTGGCTAATCTTTAGAAGCTATTTGGGAAAGGTCAGTCCTATTAGGACTGGCCTTTTTTTTCGCCATCGCCAACGCCATCAAAGCGTAAATCCCCAATCAAGGACAATGGTGGGAATTAACCAGGCTTCAGACGGTGAATCTTGATTTATTTTTTTGGGAATGGCGTTGGCACCAACGGCAAAACCAATATTCATCCCATCCTCTAACAGCCAACGCCATCCGGCGGTCAGTGTGGCGTGAGGCAGTACAAGGCTACGATAGGGGGAATTGGGAAGCCCTTTTTGCGAGTTCAATATTCCGATCCCCGCTTGAAGCCAGGCACCGACAAACAAGTACTTAGAATATAAATTAAGGGTCAGCTGTCCTGACCAGCCTCTATGCACGGTTTTGTCGCCGGTTGGCCAATCTACGATCATAAAAGAGGCACCCAGGGCGAATCGTCGGCTCAGGCCGAACTGGTGGCTCACCATGGGAAATATTCCATTTACGCCCAAAGTGAGGTCCATTGTCTTAAATTCTCCATAAGGTTTCGACGAAGGTGCTTTGCGTAGCTTAGGCGACGACTTAGGAGGGGGTGTCGTGACTTCCCACCACTCTTGCCCAGTAGAAGACGGTTGATCTTGCGATGCGGCAATGCATGGCAGCGTCAGAGCCAACGTCAGCAAAAGGATTCCGCGTTTGGTGATAAATTGTGAAGGCAGTCCCACGTTTTCTTATCGGAATAAACGCAATCCGGACAAAGCGTTGTTTTAGTTTATCTTCCGATAGAGACTTGGTGCGTTATATTGAGAAGCAAGGGAAGGATCACTCCCGAGCGAGAAGCGCGCAATTGAGATAAAATAGAAATCAAGCAATCGTCTTTCCCTTCTTTCCTAAATCCTCAATCCTTTGCGCTATTTTTGGAAAATTCTTTTTCTATTTGCGCTTATTGTTATGCCCTTGCACGCCCAAAGTGAGCGCGACTTCGATGCTGAGGGGGAACGCATTATGGAAGTCGTATTGGAAGAAGGCGAAATCCTCTCTCAAGCGATGGTCATTTATCCTACTCAAGGCGGATGGCTGATCCCCCTCAGTCAAATGGCCGATGCCTTGGGGCTGGGAATCACAGTCTCTCCGTCGCTCCTGGGGGCCGAGGGGTTTATCATCGACGAGAATCGACAATTCCAACTCAACGTATCTAACTGTAGTGTGCTCCACGATGGCAAACGAAGCGCCTATCCGTGCCGCCAAGCCAAAGCGTTTCAAGACGAAATCTACGTCACTTCTGATCGGCTCCAAAAATGGTTCCCTGTAGATTTCATTATCAGCTCCTTGCGTTCCCAAATTCTCATCAAACCAAGGGAGAAATTGCCAGAGCAAAGCCGAAGAGAAAGGGAGAAACGCGCCGGACGAATAAATACCTCATCCAAAGACTACGATCCCGGTTATCCCCGAGTGAAGGTTCCTTACTCCGCCTTTGAAATTCCGTTGGTCGATGAACAACTATTCTTTGGCCCGACATTTCCTTCAACGGGTACTGCCTTACTTACTAACTCCACTCAGCTCTCAGGGGAAGTACTGGGGCTTGAGACGGCGGGCTCAATTACCAATAGCGAAAAACAAATAGATGCGTGGCGAGTCTCCTTTTCAAGACGCTCTGCCGACGACAATTTGATGGGCCCCTTGCATTTGAGAAAAGTGTCCTTCCTCAACGTCGAATTGCCAACGGTTCCGCTCATCACTCCCTTCACGCAAGGTCGGGGACTTTTGCTTTCCTCGTATGCGCTTGATAGCCCCATTAACTTTCAAAATACAGATCTGGATGGCACCCTGCCGCAGGGTTGGGAAGTATTCCTTTTTCGAAACGACGTTCTGCTCGAAAGGAAAGTAGCCGACAATAAGGGACGCTATATTTTCTCCAACGTCGGACTCCTTTACGGACGAAATGTGTTTCGCCTCTCTTTTTATGGTCCTCACGGAGAGCGGCGGGACGAGTTTAAAACTTACCTTATCGATTCCTCGTTGATGAAAACCGGGGATCATGCCTATCGATTTGCCTTGGTATCTCTAGAGAATCTGCGTCAAGCTATCGACTTTCAATTTTCGCAACCAATTTTTAGTAGGCTTACCGCCATCGCTGGGGTTTACAGCGAAAGCAACTCAACTCAGTACCTGTCGACTAGTCTCATAGGCGTTACTCCGCTTTTTCTTTACAGTCTGCGATCCGCTTTTGCCAGCGACGGAGGAAAAGCGTTTGAAGTGGGAACCCAGACGGGAGTTGGTCCTGCCTTTTTAGGCGCAAAATATACAAGACTTTACAGTTTTCAAAGCAGAATGTTTCCCCTGATAAACGGAGAACTGGTAACCAGCCAATTAGAGGGGAGTTGGTTTTATGTTTTTCCCTTTTCCACTCCAGTCGGTTGGAGTGTGGATGCGGTAAGAAAAACGTTCGTAAGGGCTAAAGAACAGGCGACCTATACCAACCGATTCAATTTGGGACTGAATAATCTTCAAATACAGCAGGAATCCATTTACCAACCCGGTTCCTCGCAACCCCTAACCGGTCGCCTGGAGGTCTCCTACCTTCCGTTTGCCGTCCGTTTCCGACTTGGGCTTGAGTTTACGCCATATAGGGCTATCGCCGTAGAATCCGAAGCCCAATATTCAAAGGGGGACTACTCTCTTGGCGGTTTAGTGCGTCGCCAGTTGGATGTGAAGACAACCACCTATACGTTTCGAGCGTCTCGAAACTTTGACGATCTTTCGCTGGGTGCATTTGTGACGTCCCAAAGTGGGAGTAACTATCAGGTTGGCCTCCAGCTGGGCGCCAGCTTTTCGCGCGATCCCAGAAATGGGGGATGGCATTCACAACGGGCCTCTGAGTCTGTTTTTGGAGCCGCGTCACTTCTGGCGTTTGTGGATGAAAACGACGATGGGATTCCTCAGCCAAATGAAAAGCCAATTCCCTCAGTTACCCTCTTGGTAAATCAAAACTTAGAAATGAAGACTGGGCCTGACGGAATTGCGTATCTCACTGGTCTTAAACCGCATGCCCCGTCCGACATTGCGGTGACGGCAGAAGGGGATATTGATCCGTTGCTCAGACCAAAAATAAAGGGGGTTCGTTTTATTCCTCGAGCGGGAAAGACTGCACAGATAGAAATTCCTTTTCATTACGTAGGCCAAATTGACGGCACCGTTTCCGTAAAAAGTACCACAGGCGCCCTTACTACTCGCCGTATTGAATTAATTGCCCGAAATCAGGCTGGAAAAGAGATTGCGCATACTAAGAGTGATAGGGATGGATTTTATACCTTTGAGGATCTCCCCGGGGGGAAGACCTATCTCATCGAGCCCAATAAAAAGTATCTGGAAAAATGGGGTCTGACCGCAAGCCCCGCCTATTACAATCTTGCCATCCCTAAGCGGGGAGAATTCCGAAGTCTCGTGGATTTTACCCTGTCTCAACGCTAAAACTTAACCCAACTGCCGAACATTAGATCGCTTTTAAATGTGTGGAGATTCCCCCAATTCCTCCACAGTTCAAGCACAATCCACGAGTAGATTAAGGATTGTAAATAAATTGCTAAAATCCGTTAATAAAAAAATTTAGGGAGAATGTATGTTGAAGAAAAGTAACCGTATGGGTTCAATTCTAATGCGTAGCCTGGGGCTTGCTACCGTAGTGATTTTTTTCTCACTGCAAAACAGCTATGCAGCATCCACCGCCAGCGTAACGGCCACGGCAAATGCGGCCGTAGTCGCTAGTATTACAGCGGCTGAAACGACTCAGCTAAATTTTGGTAGCGTTGCCGCTGGTGACGGTTCCCGGGTTGTTGATCCTGCAGCGGCACCCACCTGGGCGGGATCTTTTCGCGGAAAATAT
>JAYVQZ010000400.1:0-4922 GCA_043776735.1 Deltaproteobacteria bacterium
CGACTGCACTTCGTAAAAGCCGATGTCGGGTATTTGCTAATTCTACTGCTCACTGCTTTAGTTCTGAGGGACTTTTTAGCCAATGCCACTAACGAGTTGACCAACCTCACTGTGGGTCGTGGACGCGCGACCTATGGTCTAAACTTTAAAAGCTATCTCATGTACGTAGAGCCTAGTGTAAGTTACTGGCTTGAGTACCTCAGAGCATCGCCCACCGTTAGCGATTTTAGTATATTTGTGGGCCTCTTTCCTTTTCTCTTTTTTCTGACGGGATTATTTAATTTCGATCGCAGCTCTCTTTTTTGGCCGATGGCCATCTGCTACGGTTATCTCGCTCTATTTAGCTTGGCCTCCCTCTCATTCATCGCCCCATTGATGTATTACTTTTTTCCCTTGGTTTCCTATATCAGGCACCTGCCTTACTTTCTGGTACCGGCTAAGCCGTTTTTTCTTCTGAGCGCGGGTTTTACTATAGATGCCTTCCTAGATTCTAAAAATAGGGAGCTACGAAAAAATGTTCGACGCACCCTTATCCTATTGGTGGTCCCGTTAGTCCTCGTTGTCTATTTTCAGGGGATGGTACCTGGCCGATTTCTTCCCAAGAGCTTCATTTTTCTCCCTCTGGTTTTGGTGGTTTTATTTTGGGGAAGAACGTGGGGAAGTGATTTCAATAAAAAAGAGACGCCAAAAAACCTAATGCTCGCTCTTTTTTCTGCAGAAATACTGTCCTTCTGCTTCGCCCTTCACTTTTATGGCGATACGAAACTGCAAAAAGTTTCCCCTCTTTTAAGACAGAAGGTGGAGGTGAGCCGCTACGAGTATCAAAACACCCGCAGCGAGTTAGATCTGGGTGCCATCCCGATGGCAAATGAATATCCGACATATCCGATAATCGGAAACACTCTTTCTCACGACGAGTGTGAGATACGGGGACGAATTGACTGGCTTCCCTCTGGAGTTATAGAACTTATCCATTCGGCTATTCCCCTTATGAATGACCACCTGGAAATGCAAAGCGCCATGAAGGAGTTAATCCCCCTTGATTCCAACCTTCTAAAATTCCTCGGCTGCGGAGTCCCCAAACTAGCCGTTTATGACACAGTAACCGTAATGCCCAACTCGGCACGGGCGCAGCAAGCCATGCGCTATTTGCCCTATGAAGGAAAACCCATAGTTATCTCAGAGGAGACTTTGCCCCAGGTCCCCCTCCCCACGAAAACCAGTGGCGAGCCGGCACAAATCTCGATCGTGAAGTTTTCTGCCAACCGGATGTCGGCCCAAATAATGCTGGGGGACACCCCTCAAGGGTGGCTTGTTTACTTAAATGCGTTTCATTCGGGCTGGAAAGCAAAGGTGAATGGCGTTCCACAAAATATTATGCGAGCCAATTTGGGATTTATGGCAATTCCGCTGGTTCAAAAATCAAACCTCGTTGAATTTTCTTTCGAGGGAAATAAAAGAAATAAGGATTACTTTTACCTTTTTATCCTCGCCTCCCTCGGCCTTGGTCTGCTCGTCGCCACCGTGACAGCCTTGGCGTTGTTCACGGACGAAAAGACTTATCGCTAAACCCGCAATGTTAGCCATGGTTGAGGGAAGCCTAAGTGGGAAATAACGAGGTCATCTAACCCGAGTCGCACCCCAAGTGACTTGTCGGCAAAGGCAAAGGAGCCCTTCCGTCTGAAGTTTCAAAAGCGGAATCACCGACCGTAGCGTCTTGGAAAAACGAATAAGCACCAAGAATATTACAAGGCCCATGAGTAAATAAGCACACCGCCAATTGTCCAGACCAAATGCCCCCACTTCAAGCGGAGCAAACACTGCAGCAAGAGCCACACTATGGGCAAACCACAGCCCACGCTCAATTGAAGATTCACTCAGTTCATAGAAATGGTCCGCAATCGGTAACAACAGGAGTAGAAACAAAGTGCAATATTCGTTGGTCACGGATTGCCATAGCGAACTGAAGTAAGCGGCGTAAATAAGAATCCAAATCAACCAGCGACCGTCTACTGAGCTTGCGTCCCATTTGCTTTTCGCTAACCACACCGCACCAAGCGCAAAGAAACCGAATACGAGAAGGCTTGCGGGCAAGGTCATAAATTGCCGCGACCAATCCGCACGCCCCATGGCCTCAGCGATGCAGGATAAAAACGAAAGTAAACTCACATTGTCTTCACCCCACCAAGGCTGCAACGCGACAAAGCGGCGCAGATTAACTAGATATTCATAGGGCAAAGTTACCGACCGGCCGATAAATGAAACCAACATCAAGGCAAAAATATGAGTGCCTGCGTAACCAGCGAGCAGCCATTTGCGACCGGGCAGTACTAAGGGAATTAAAGCAAAGGGGAGATAGACTGGCTTAACGCAAGACGCTAAGGCGAAAAAAAAAGTCGCGACCCACAATTTCTTTTTTAAAAATGCAGCAGCGCCTACCAAAATGAGTGAAGATCCAAGAAGCCCGGTATTACCCGTGGCCAGGGAGATCATCCCCGGACGGGATAACCCAAGAAAAATTAGAAAACAAAACAAGTAGTTTCCCAAGCTCTGCGCGCCAAAGTGAGTCGCCACGACAATAAACGCAAAAAAGAAAATGCCAACCGACGCTAAAATCTGGCTCAGATTTCCATCGTGCTCAGACAAAAAAGAAAAAGGAACAATCAGCATCAGGCTTTGCGGTGTGTAATTGAAGTTAGCGCGATTATTGTTGGAAATTACGTACCGTAACTTTCCGTCAAGTAAATCGCGGGCTCCTCTTCGGACTGCCCTAAAATCCATCCCTTTCTGTTGAGATAAAAAAATATGGTCGTTGAAGTGACGACGAAGCGGCGAAGCATCTCCCTTCAAAATAAATTTAAAGGTCGAGGCGTATAGAAATCCCGATAAGATAATTAAGGCGGTGAGTGTGGACGGAAGTAAAAATTTAATGCGAGGGTTTGCGAATGGCAGTGGATTCATAGCATTTAGCCGAAACCGAACTCGAAATCAGTCTCACATACTCGATTACAACTTTCAACGGCAGGGAAACGCCGGTTCCGTGCCTCGGCGCGCCAAGAGAGGTCATTGTTAGGCAGTGCCCCAAGGCATTGCTAACTATTGCCCACAAATAAGCTAAAATAGCGTCGAATATGAAAAGCATAGCGAGTGTGGGGATAATGACGGACCGCGATCGGGCACTTTTTTCCAGTCGTGGATTTCTTTTGGTTATTTTAGGCATTGCGATCCCCTTAGTGTGGCTCCACCTGTCGCAATTTACTAAGGCCGGCTATTCTTACCCCATCTCTCCCGAGGCCAAGGGGGCAGATCTCAGTGGAATTATCGATGCCGCCTGGACCGTCTCTCACGGCGGAAGTCCCTATGGCGGCGAAACGAGTTTCCCAAAATCGCCTTTGAATGTCCTCCTATACGTTCCCCTGACCTATCTGCCGAATTTTGACCTCATTAATACGGTTTACCATTGGCTTACTCTTATCGTGGTGTTTGGCGCCATTGCCGTCATGGCCTGGTGGTCTAGTTTCGGATTTTGGGCAGCGTTCGCTGTCAGCGCTATCACCCTTTTTACCTATCCGTTCCAACTCCATTTCGAGCGGGGTCAGATGGATGCCTTTAGCATTGCCACCGCCCTTGGCGCCTGTATTTGTGCCTCTCGTGGCAGGTTGCGTTGGGCGTATTTTCTGGCCGTCGTGGCAGTGCAGCTCAAACCCAACGCCCTCGTTCTCATCAGTCCCTTTCTTATCGCGACATCTATTAAGACGACTCTTAAAAACGTGGCGACCTTTCTTGGACTTTTAGCAGTTTCTTTCCTGATAACTCCGAACCTTTCCTTGGCATTTTTTATTGATCTATCCCATAGGTCAAAGTGGCTCATCTCGGGAAATAACGGCAGCGTCTATCGATTTTTTTGCCTTCTCCCGTTTGGGGAATTAATGGCCGCACTTTTCCTAATTGTTGTCGGGGTGGTACTGACCTTGGGAATTGCAAAGATTCACGAGAAGGACGCTCGAGCCGCTATCTTAATCGGTTTTTTTTGGATGTTGCCTATATTTACGGCTTATCCGCCAACCAACTTCATTTACTGCTATGTGTTCATGGCGTCGTTAGTGTTTGCGTTTTGTCTGGACGACGATTTGCTTCCCCGGTCGATTCGAAAAATCCGTTGGATGGCCTGCTTTGGGCTGGTTTTGGCACTCTTTCCGGCGGGAAATTTGACTGCTCGTTATGCGGTGACCGACTGGTTTGTTATTCCCCCAATCGGAACTATCTTGATGATCTTAGCAAACCTGTTTATCGCCTTCAGAGAATTGACTCCAATCACTAAAAGCCTTCCTTCAACAGTTTCCAAGTAAATCTTATGGAATTCTCCCCGGTTGCTGAGATGAGAAGTGGCGTTGGTAGAGTTCGAATGCCTCTTTGGTACGCTTTGGCAGGTAATTGAAAATTGCCGAAGGATTATTTTGTAATTCGGTAATTAACTTGAAGTTGAGCTCGTACCCTAAATACTCCTCTTTCATATCGCCGATTAGATCATGCTGGTTGCGCGCCTGATAGACGCTGGGAGCCCCGTAGACCACCTTAGCGCCGAGTGCCTGCAAATAGTAGGACGCCCAAATATCATCCATTCGACCCACATGAGGAAACGGAAAATAGTTCTTCAATACCGCGCTAGTTAGAAAGGTATTTTGTGAGTTGAATGGAGATATTTTGTTACTCGCCATCGGAAAACACGATGGATCAAATAGGCATTGGGGGGCGTAGGCCATTCGGCAAATGGTATCAACGTCGGGGTCTCCATTCCAAAAATCCGCCTGAACTTGTGCCTCTATGACTTCCCTTTTTCTGGAACTGTAGTCACGCGAGGAAAGCAACGGTAGAGGAAACCCACGATGCCAGAGCAGCTTTTCGTTGGTTGCCCCAATAGG
>JAYVQZ010000401.1:0-4921 GCA_043776735.1 Deltaproteobacteria bacterium
GTAGACCGTGCATCCGCAAATCCCCAGAGCGAGGGTAAAAATAAATCCCAGGGGTATACTCAATACATTCCATTTTTTGTAGTTGCCGTTGATCATAAATCCTTCGGATAAGAGCAGCTCTTCAAAGAAGCCTGCGCTGTTGGGGGGTTCCAAATTCTGCAGATCAGTTTTGCTTATCTTCTAATTTTGGTGGAACCACCGGTTCCACAGAACTTATATCTCTGCCGAGAATACACCTTAGAATACACTGACCATTAATGAGGTATTTAATTGATATAATTACCAATTATTAGAATTCAAGGCCGGCAAGACTTTGCGGATTGGGAGCCTATGATACGATCTATAGGAAATGTCTCCCCGCCTAAAGAAACTATCCCAGGATGATTTCACCAGCTCGCTAAACGAACTCGACAGCCTAATCAAGTCGGGCCAGGCGTCTGAAGCCAGAAAAATACTGACCAGTTTTCAAAATTTAAAAATTCCACGCGATTTGGCCTGCAGAGTAGCTTCGTTAGCTCGCCGAGCTGAACTCCCCGACATCGCATTAAAACTACTCGGTCCCATTGTTCGATCTGGCAAGCCGCTGGCCAAGCCCGTAACGGATAGTGAAAAGGCAGAGTACGCCGCAAATCTTGTGAAGATCGGGGCCACCACCGAAGCTTTTTCCCTACTCAAGACTATTGATCGCGAGAAATGTGCCGCTGTCTGCTTCTTTGAAGCCTTTGCCCATATCTCGCTTTGGAATTACCGGGGATCTATCCCCCTGCTGGAAACCTATCTGAAACACCCCCTAGCGGAGCCATACCTCACATTGGTCGCCAAGGTAAATCTTGCCTCCAGCCTTACGTTTGAACGGCATCACGATCAGGCCCTCTTTGTTATTGAGAGGCTCATCGGTGAGGCGAAAGAAAAAAGTCTTACGCTACTCCACGGAAACCTTCTTGAGCTTCGCGCACAAAATGCCATTTTCAATAAACGATGGACTGAGGCAGATGAATCGCTTGAGCAGGCTAACATCTTGTTAGCAGCAACGGGTGCTCGCTTCGGGCTGTTCATAAAGAAGTGGAAAACGTTTTCACTCATTTTGCAGAATGGCCTCACCAATGAATCTCTTTCGCAACTGCAGGAGATCCGCACGGAAGCTTCGGTGCAGAAGCATTTTGAAACGCTTCGGGATTGTGACCGGGTTTTGGCTTTAACTACCCATGATTTTTCTTTGGGATCTCGGCTATTTTTTGGAACTCCCTTTGACAGCTTTCGCCAACGGCTCCGATCTGACTGGGGGGAGCGTTTTAATCTACCCGAGTTTTTTGATTGGAAATTGGGGCCACCCGGGGAGTCGCTGATCTCATTGAACCTGCATACTGGGGAGATGAAAAATGCGCGCGAGCCTTTAAAAACAGGGGGGATTTTACACCGACTACTTCAAGTTTTGAGCTCCGATTTTTATCGCCCTCAACGGCTAGCCTGCCTCTATTCGGCCCTTTATCCCGGTGAGTATTTCAATGCCTCGAGCGCCTCATTAAAAATTCATCAAGCGGTTAATCGCCTTAGAGCGTGGATAAAAAAGAACCGGTTGCCGCTCGTGATTGTAGAGGCGACAGGATTTTATTCGTTGGATAGCACCGCGCCGTTTTCTTTACGTGTGTCTCATCCTGAAAGACTGGCGGCCAATCCACTTTTGGAGCAGCTCCTTATAAAATGGCCTGAGAATGCCTGGTTCTCCGTTAAGGAGGCCGCCGGAATCACTAAACTGTCTGCAAGTTCCACGTTGCGACTTCTCAATGAGTTACGCAACGAAGGATCTTTACTTCGCCAAGGCAGCGGCAAAAATATTCGTTATGCCGTCGCTCTTAATCCCACCTCAAAGAAAAAAGCCGCCTAATCCCCACAACGAAAAGGTACTTAGTACCTTTTCGCTATCTACGCTTTAGCCACCGTCATGATTTTTTACGACTTTTTTCAAGGAAACTTACGAAATCCGCCACGAATTCAACCGGTACATCATTTGCCGGTAATTAGCTAAACCTTCTCCAGCCTCTTTTTTCATTTGGTTCTCATTGCCCTCTTGGCCACAGGCTGTACCGGATTTTCCAGGAAAGAAGGAAACGCGGAAGCCTACTCCGGGAGAAAGCCAGCCATCGGGGTTTACTATCAGGTGGACAGCCGTGTGGTTTGTCCGGGACCTTCCGCGGCCATTTCAGGCTACCGCGCCGTCATTGCTGTTGGTGCCAAGCACTTAAGTTATCGGGGCGCGTGCGATTCCGAATTTAGCGCTATTCACCCTACTAAACTTTCTGTCTCAGCCTTAGGAAACATCGATATTCCCACTGAGAACCCTCTCATCTCCTTTGGCAACGGGCTGTTCGATCGGATGGATTCGATCCCTACCGTGGTTTCAACAGAAAAAATCTCCTCTCGTACGTGGTGTAGCGGTAACGCGGGCGCAGAAAGTTATGACATTGTAATTCGCGCGCAGGGTACGGTGGAAAACCCAACCGGAGCAAAGGTCCTTATTTTAGGGAAGCGCGGAATTTTGGGATCTTTTGACGTGTTCTCTTCTAACGGAGAGAGAGAAAGAATTTATTCCGGAGGGAGTTTCAATTTGTCGGTTAAGGCCTTCGACCGAAACTTGTCGGGAACCTTGACTGTGGCACTATCAGGAGCTGCGTTACAGATTTCGTCGCTCATCCCCCTTACGTCATTTACCCGGTCGTGGGACTTTCTGGCGTCATTTCTGTATCGGGAGGCGTCTCCCATAATTTAGTTGCTCTACTTGGCGGGACTAAAAGCTGGGGCGACAACACGTACGGCCAATTGGGCCTCGCCGGCACTCCTCCACCTGCAAGCGCACTGCTTCCCCTGCCTTTTTACTTTCCTTAGTGCTAACCAGCTATTCGGATTACGAGAGCACTTCTTTTAAAACCGGCTGAATTTCCTTGGGGCAGAGAAGAAGACAGCCCCACACTCCGTTGGGGTCGGGATGGATGGTATTGCGGTTAGTGACCCACGTGCGGGTCTGTTGGCGAAATGCCTCGTAACCATGATTCATAAGGACGTTGCTGATAGCCTTATCTTCGTCAGGAGTATGCGACTCTACCCAGATCAAAGGACGGTAACGCTCAATAGTCTTATAACAGCCCGGAAGCGCGAAGACTCCTCCGCCTTCAATATCCATTTTAATAAATCCCACCGGCAGTTGATTTTCCTTCTCGAAAAAGGAATCCAGAGTCACGGTCTTGGCGACAATTTTTTCCGCCGGGGCGCCTGGCGCGTTCGCCCAGCTCTCCACTAGCGATGAACAATGGTGGTGGCCAGCGACAAAAAATTCAATTTCACCTTCTCGATCGGAACAGGCCAGTTTGGTTGGGATGACCTGCTTAGCTTGATTTGCCATCAGGTTTTTCTCAAGCATTGCCAACGTTGTGGGCGCGGGTTCAAAGGCGTAGATCTTTGCACCAGGCGCCAGCATTTTTGAAAACCACAGACTAAGGTAACCAATGTTGGCTCCAATATCGGCAATCGCAACTTTCTTTTCCGTTAGTTTCGTCGCCACGATAGATTTTCTGATGATCTCCAGTCCCTCGAGATCCCACAAGCCAAGGATGGCGTGAAAGTTAACTGACTTGTCGTAATACAGGCGAAACCCTTTGAGGGGTCCCATGGGAACTTTGTAGTATCGCCCTTCACGAAAGTAATAGCCCAGTAATGTCCGGCCAAGACTGGTGTTAAATTGAGCGTTTTTAATGCGGTGCAGTAGGTTATTCATTTTTTTGGGTCCGGATATTAATGAGGAGGCGTTTATCGGTAAGCTAGAAAACTAAACTCACCGTCGTTTTCCTATTTTACCAGAAGCCGAAAATTGAGTTTTCTAAATTTATTCACGAAACAAATGCTGCATCTAATCATGATGAGTAGACAGATACTTATCCAGACTTGCTACATCGTGAATCAAAGCCAAGTCATCCCGAGTTCCCAGATAGTAATGAAGCAACTTTCCAAAGCTTTCGGTCGGATAAGGATGACCACTTCGCTGAAAGTCGATGAGTTGATTTCGCAGCTTGGAAGGGGTCAACGAAACCCGACTCACCGCTAAATTATCGATGATTTCGGCAAGCGTGTTTCCCGACTGACCGTGCGCCCAGGGGTGTGTTGAAAAATCCAAAGCCGACAGCTGCTTCAATGCCTCGTCGGTAGGCAAATTAACCACGTTGGCAAAGCGGGAAATCTCGGCAATCTCCGGCTCAGAGGTGTAGTGGCGGCTCAGATCGTGCAACCAGAGTTCCAGCACAAGTAACTGCTGCGAGGGAGAAAGAACACTGTGTTGCTCCAATTCTTTTTTATAACGACCCGATTGGTAAGTTTTTTCAACGGCCATTCGTCGAAACACCGAATCCACACGGGCATGGGCATCTCCTCCTTCATGCTCAGTGAGGTATTCCTCGAGCCGAGACAGTTGGACGTCCAGCGAGAAATACTTGGCCTCAGCCGGGTTCGGTTTTTCTTCGGAAACTTCGTGATCACGTTCAGGTGACCAGTCGCCAGAATCTTGGCTGGGTGTCCATTCCACATACGGTTCGAAGGAGTCGGAATCACTTTCTTCATTGGGTGTTGCTGCCGCCGCCGATTCAAAGACTTGTTTCTTTAGTATAACAAGCCGGCGTAGCAGCTCTGGCGGGATCGGAAGATTGCGTTGCTTTAAACTAAAATGGGTTTCTTGTAGTCCTAAGTAATCGAGAAGGAGGCCACAATAGTTATCCTCTTCTTCCTGAGAAAATGCCGCCGGCCCGAAAAGGAAAATTAGGACTAAAACAAAACTCTTAACCTGTCGCAAAACTCCCCCCATAGAGATCCCGATACCGGTCTTTACGCAACACATCAAGTTATTTAAAAGTAAAAGGGCCCAAAAGGTTTTCCTTTT
>JAYVQZ010000402.1:0-4893 GCA_043776735.1 Deltaproteobacteria bacterium
CTTTTTTTTCTTCATCGCTCTGAGTATTTTGATTCCAAAGGTAGATCCCACCGGCTAGCACAGTGGCAAACCCGGCCGTCGAGATCATAATTCTACCAGTATGGTAATCGCGCCAATAATCTCGTACTTTACCGCGAAGATCTTGTTCACTCATCCGATCAGTAGGCCCGAGTAGCGTCCCTTTTAATTCTCGGACTTTCTCGATGTCGGAATAGTCCCAAAGGTGCGCATTGCCATCATTAGAATCCAGAACCAAGACTTTTCCCTTGAACGGCCCGTATGGAATAAACCCTACGGCAAGTACGCTATGCTTTCCTAGAAAATCCTCTGGCTGCGCTCCGTCATCTGGCTTTAGGCGAGAGACCTGCATGGTAGCAAAACCGCCTTCCCGTAAATACCGTAGCGTTTGCTCGCGCCCGTCCCTTACCGGAATGTCAAGAATGACAGGAAAACCAGATTCCAAATGACGGCGGATCTGAGAAGGGCGGCCTTCCCGCTTAGCCACCACCATCAAAGCTTGCAGAGCACTGATTCGAATCGTGGTTTGATCGGGAAGTTTCTTTTGCTCATTTGGCGTCAGCATGTTGAATAAAACTTCATGAACCTCTCCGTTAATGCCCGTATCCATTAACCAATTGAGAACCGATTCAGGGTCATTCTTAAGAGCCCTACTCAGCTCGGGATTTCGAATTTCACCCAGGCGGTTTAAAAAGAGCAACCCCTTAAACGTACTGTGCACCGCGCAGGTGCCGCCACTTTGGCAAAGGACGGTGGGATGAGCTTCCGCTTTTAATTCCCCTGCATTTTCCAGATACCCCCCTTCAATCGAAAAAATAATGCCTGAACCCTTTTCAATAAAAAAATATTCTCGGGCGTCGGCCCAGCGAACACTGGTGCCTGCAAAGATTGCGTTGTTGAAGGACCCATCGGGTAACTTAATCTTCACCTCGTCCCCTATGGCCAGGTTCAAAGACTGGGAATTCATTCGTATTAGGGAAATTAAGCAACTCGACGTCGCATAGGCAGGAAATAAAAACAGGACAATGGTTAAAACGAAGAGAGCGTCTAGGCGAAGCGACATGGGCCTATGCTGCTTTTTTAAGCACCGTACGATTGCGGCCATTTTCTTTTGCTTCGTAAAGGTGGCGATCGGCCGTCAAGATAAGATCCTCTTGAGTGCTGTAATTATCACTTTCAAAAGTAGCGATACCAATACTGATCGTGATGGAGATAGGGGTCTCCTTAAAAATAACTTTTTCTGCCTCCACGGACATTCTTAGACGCTCAGCAATCGTAAGAGCGTGGTCGGCGCTTACATTTCTCAAAATGACGCTAAATTCCTCCCCACCATAACGGCAGGCTATATTCTCTAAGCGAAGCTGCTTGAGCAAAGCTTGCCCAAGGCTTTTAAGGACTTGATCTCCGGCCAAGTGGCCGTAGCTATCGTTCACCTTCTTGAAGAAATCGATGTCGATCATCATCAATGAAAGAGGGTTCTTGTTGCGTCGACTGAAGCTGAATTCCTTGGAGAGCACATCTAGAAAATATTTTTTATTATAAAGCTGAGTCAAAGCGTCGATATTGGCGGCTCGAAAAAGATTTTGCTGATAATTCTGTTCAACGGTGTCCTGATAACAAAATTTGAAATAGAGACGAGTGCCGATGAGAATTTTGTCCCCATCTTGAAGGGTATGTTCAATGATCTTTTTGCCATTTACGAAAACTCCGTTGGTGCTCCCCTCGTCCTTAAGAACGAGATTCTTACCAGCGCTGAGAATTCTAGCATGTGTCCGCGAAACATGGGGGTCGTCCAACATGATCTCACATGTGGGATCTCGTCCGAGGCTCATGTCCTTACCGCCAAGACGGTGCATCTGACCGGTTTCCCGACCGGAGATCTGAATGAGGTATGGTTCTAAACTTGACGACTTCTCACCGGTCTCAAACCGATCGGTGATGATCATCGTCTTGTCGCCTTTATGCTCTTTGTCGCTCACAGTGCTTTGCCCTCGTTTAGGCTCTTAACTCATCTTCTTTCTTATCGGCCAAGGAGGCTAATCAGTTTAATTGTTTAGCGTTTTGCGTCATGAAACCACCTCGAAAACTGGTTGCCTCTGATCCGTACCTATGGCAACTTATAGAAATTCAAGAGGATATCTTCGTTTCCTTGATGAAATGCTCTCGGGCTGGGGTGGAACCGAGGCAAACGGCTACAGCTGACTCGGGTGGGGTGTTAAGCATGGCTGATGAACCAACGTTAAAAGAGTTGTTGGAAGTGATGACACGAGCGCTCGTGGACATCCCTGAGCGCGTAAAGATCTCAGAAATCTCTGGTGAGCAGACCACCGTGTTTGAATTGGTGGTTGATAAATCGGATCTCGGCAAAGTGATTGGAAAGCAGGGCAAGACGGCAAAAGCCCTTCGAACCATTCTCACTGGCGCCTCTACAAAGCTCAGAAAACGCTCCGTACTAGAAATCGTAGAATAGCTTTCAAATCTCAGTTTAAGTGCGAAAAGGTACTAAGTACCTTTTCGCTTTAAAAAAGGCCGCGGGCCACTTCTCGATTCAACATCGCGATGTTTTCCAGTTTGATCTCTTTAGGGCATGCCGCTTCACAAGCGCCTGTATTTGAGCAGGCTCCAAAGCCCTCAGCGTCCATAGTGTCGACCATGACAACGGCCCGACGTTTTCGTTCTGGAGACCCCTGAGGCAAAAGGGCCAGATGCGAAACTTTGGCACCAACGAACAGCATTGCCGACGCGTTCTTGCAGGCCGCAACACAGGCGCCACAGCCAATGCAAGCGGCTGCGTCCATCGCCTTTTCTACAGTGTCACCGGCTATGAGCATCGAGTTTCCGTCAACTGCATTACCGGTATTGACTGAAACAAATCCGCCCGCGGCAATAATGCGATCGAAAGCGGTTCGATCTGAGCAAAGGTCCTTAATTACAGGAAACGGTTTTGCTCTCCAAGGTTCGATCACAATAGATTGACCATCCTGAAATCGCCGCATGTGAAGCTGACAGGTGGCAGTGCCTCTGTCTGGTCCGTGAGGGGTCCCATTAATCGTCAACGAACAAGAGCCGCAAATTCCCTCGCGGCAGTCATGATCGAATTCAACAGGACGGTCCCCTTTTTTAATAAGGTCTAAATTGAGTAGGTCGAGCATCTCAAGAAAGGACATGTCCGAGCTAATCTCGTTGACCTCGTAGTCCACAAATTTACCCGAAGTATTCGCACTTTCCTGGCGCCAGACTTTTAATTGAAATCGCATTGAAGACTCCTCTTTGACTATCTACTTGTAGCTGCGGACCGAGAGTTTCAGACTCTCATACACGAGCTCTTCTTGGTGCCGAACCGATTTGCCCTCGCCCTGATATTCCCAGGCCGCCACATGCGCAAAATGTTCGTCATCACGTAAGGCCTCACCGTCCGGAGTTTGAAACTCCTCGCGCAGGTGCCCACCACAAGATTCTTTTCTCTCCAGCGCGTCCTGACACATCAACTCACCAAGCTCCATAAAATCAGCAACGCGGCCAGCCTTTTCGAGTTCTGCATTAAGACTCTTAGGATCTCCAGGGATGAGAAGGTTGGAATAAAACTCAGCACGCAACGTCTTGATCTCTTGGATGCCGTGCTTAAGCCCCTCTTCCGTTCGCGCCATTCCGCAATGTTCCCACATGATCTTACCCAAACGGCGATGCATTTCATCCACGGTCTCTTTGCCTTTGATCTTCATCAACCGATCAATGCCCTTTTTGGTGTCATTGATAGCATTAGTGAAAGGGGCATCTGTGGTTTTTACGGGCGCAAGCTTAGTGCCACCCAAATAGTTCCCCATCGAGTACGGAAGCACGAAATAACCGTCGGCCAGTCCCTGCATCAAGGCGGACGCCCCCAGACGATTGGCCCCATGATCCGAAAAATTCGCTTCTCCTAGAACAAAAAGTCCCGGGATTGTGCTCATCAACTGATAATCAACCCAAAGTCCACCCATCGTGTAATGAACGGCTGGGTAAATGCGCATGGGAACTTTGTAGGGATTCTCATCAGTGATTTTCTCGTACATCTGAAAGAGGTTTCCGTATTTTGCACGAACGGCCCCTTCCCCCAAACGCTGGATAGCATCTCGGAAGTCGAGATAGACGGAAAGGCCATTGGGCCCTACTCCACGTCCTTCATCGCACATCCGCTTGGCAGCTCGAGAGGCGATGTCGCGAGGCGCTAAATTGCCAAAACTTGGATAGATGCGCTCCAAAAAGTAATCCCGCTCTTCATCAGGAATTTGATCCGGAGACCGTTTGTCCCCTTTACTTTTAGGAACCCAAACCCGTCCGTCATTTCGGAGAGATTCGGACATCAGCGTCAGCTTGGACTGATGCTCGCCAGACACGGGGATGCAGGTAGGGTGGATCTGCGTGTAACACGGATTAGCAAAGAAGGCTCCGCGACGAAACGCTCGAAAAATGGCGGTCGTGTTTGACTGCTTTGCATTGGTAGAAAGGAAAAACACGTTGCCGTATCCGCCGGTCGCTAGGACCACGGCGTCGGCGGCGTGCGATTCAATCTCACCCGTTTTCAAATCACGAGTGATCACGCCACGCGCATTCCCATCGACCATGACTAAATCCAGCATTTCATGGCGAGTGAGCATTTCAACGGCCTTGGCTCCCACCTGCCGCATGAGCGAGCTATAAGCGCCGATCAAAAGCTGCTGACCAGTTTGTCCCCGCGCATAAAAGGTTCGAGAGACTTGCGCACCGCCGAAAGACCGGTTGGTAAGCGTTCCACCATACTCACGGGCAAAAGGAACCCCCTGAGCTACGCATTGATCGATGATATTTGCTGAAACTTGGGCCAAACGATAAACATTGGCTTCGCGAGCCCGAAAA
>JAYVQZ010000403.1:0-4882 GCA_043776735.1 Deltaproteobacteria bacterium
GGTCGGATGATCAAAAGTGAGTCGCTTGGAGACCAATAGAATCTCTCCGCCTCGCCCCCAAGGCCGAGCGCCATAGCGGCCGTCTCCAACAATGGGGTGGCCCATTTCCGCTAGCTGCTCCCTGATCTGATGTTTTCGGCCGGTTCCCAAGACGACTTCAACCAACGCGTTGTCGCCGCTGGTTTTGAGCACTTGATAGGTCAGATTTTTTGACTTCCCTTCCCCATCTGCCTCCTTCTCTAAGGTCCTTTGTCGCCGCACGGGAACCCCTTGCACCCAAGCTAGATAGCCTTTTTCCACGGTCCGGGTCCGAAACTGTTCACTCAGTCGGCTGGCCCCTTTAGACGTCTTTGCTAACAAAAGGACTCCTGAAACCGGCTGATCGAGCCGGTGGATGAGTCCGACAAAGACGTTCCCCGGCTTTGCATACTTCTCTTTTAGATAATTCCCAGCGATATCGAGAATGGTAGGAATTCCGAGCCGCCCCTGCTGGGAGGGAATTCCTATGGGTTTAAAGACCCCTAGAAGGTGGTTGTCCTCATAGAGCACGCGAAAACCAGCCTCACCCTGACCAGGGTAGTCTTTTGGATAGCTTGGACTGTTCCCTTGACGATCACCCATGAAATTCGCTAACTCCTACCCCTTCATGCGCCGCCCCAGAAAAAACTTTGGCCCTTCCCCTAGGGGTCCCCGCAACGGCAACCGGTCTTCTGAAGCTCGACCTACGATCGAAAGCTTAAACGGTTTACTACAGCGTAGCGGTTTGAACCTCGAGAAAAAAGCGCTCTCTCAACTTTGGACGTTTCATAATTTGCTACGTGAACGAAATCAAGACCGCGATCTCACTCGCCTAATTGGTTTTGAGACGATCGTGACCAAGCACTACATTGACTGCCTACTCATTGGTAAGATGTATCCGCTACTCTCTCCAATTCTCGATATTGGCACTGGCGCAGGCTTTCCGGGGATACCCCTTAAGATTCAGAACCCCGAGCTCGAAATCACTTTGGCTGAGCCCCGCCCCCGTCGGGTCCAATTTCTAAAGGAAGCCATTAAAAAGGTGGGCCTTAGACACGTCACTGTCTTTGATCATAAGGTGGTAAGCCGCAGTTTTTCCAGGCCGGTTCAAGCGGTAATTACTCGGGCTCTAGAGACCATCGACAAGACCTGCCTTCGAACTTCTGCCTGCCTAATAAAAGGGGGAGAGCTAATTTTGATGAAAGGCCCCTCGGTCGACGAGGAGCTTCGCGATGTC
The DNA here is from genome assembly GCA_043776735.1 of Deltaproteobacteria bacterium. Taxonomy (GTDB): domain Bacteria; phylum Bdellovibrionota; class FAC87; order UBA2466; family UBA2466; genus JBGSST01. The sequence continues at coordinate 1,256 of JAYVQZ010000403.1, forward strand.
CTTAAACGTTTTAAGAATCACTTTCGTCTTAAAGAAGACATGAGCTACACACTCCCCTACACTCCGTTTGAGCGTCGCCTGATCGTCTTGGAAAAGTTGAGTGAGCCTGTCATTCCCAAGCAGAATGAGGCGACCCATGATTCCGACCAGGAGTCAGTCGACGAAATTGAGGATTCTCAACGCAACAAATCCACAGAGGACTAAGCTACAGCGAGTTCACACCGCTATGTCATAATTAGAAAATGAAAGATAGGATCCAAACTTACGAAGCGTTCTGGCCGTTTTACCTGTCACAGCATTCCAAACGCTGGACGAGGCTCATCCATGTTTTTGGAACCACGGTCGCACTGCTAGTGGTTTCATTTTCGCTATCGACGATGCAGTGGGGCGGACTACCGATTGCCTTGGTTATTGGCTATGGCTGCTCTTGGTTTTCGCATTTTTTCATAGAAAAGAACCGCCCCGCTACGTTTCAATACCCGTGGTGGTCCTTTATTTCAGATTTTAAAATGACTTACCTTTTTTGGACCCGTCAGCTCAAATAGATTTGAACCGCTTGGAGTAGGCAATGGCCCTACCCTCACGTGTAGAGCGTTCTTCGATCCTAAGCAGCTCATTGTATTTCGCAGTCCGTTCGCCCCGACTAACTGAACCGGTCTTTATCTGGCCGCAACCACTACCCACTGCTAAATGGGAAATAGTCACGTCTTCAGTCTCGCCTGAACGGTGAGACACAATGGCCGACCAACCGTTTTCACGGGCCAAACGCAAGACCTGGAAGGTCTCCGCCAGAGTCCCTACTTGGTTGACCTTTACAAGAACCGCATTAGCGTTTTTCTCTGCGATTCCTTTTTTCACCCACTGAGGCTGGGTCACGAAAAGATCATCGCCGACCAACTGCACTCGAGATCCCACAGCGGAGGTCAATTCTCTCCATCCGTCCCAGTCATTCTCGTCGAGGCCGTCCTCAACACTGACGATGGGATAGGTTTCTATCCAGCTCTTGAGGACCTTGATCCATTCGCTTCTGTCCTGCATCCGTCCGCCAACAAAATAACCTTTGGCACTTTTGTCGTAGAAGGAACTGGCGGCAATGTCCAAAGCTACAGAAATCTGTTTGCCTGGCTGATAGCCAGCTTTCTGAATCGCATCGCAAACAACATCCAATGCCTCTTCATTGCGAGCCAAGTGAGGAGCGAATCCGCCTTCATCGCCGACAGCGATAGAAAGCTTTTGGCTATGAAGTCGTTTTTTTAGGTGCTGAAAAACTTCGCATCCGGCTCGCAATGCCTCGCGGAAGGTCTCAAAACCATGGGGAACGATCATGAACTCTTGCACTTCGAGTCCATTATCGGCGTGCTGTCCGCCGTTCAAAATATTCATCAACGGGACAGGCAACGAAAGAGCACTGTCACTAAGTCCCATCCATTGTTGAAAACAACGATAGAGCGGTTTCTTTTCAGAGCTGGCCAAAGCATGCGCGGCAGCTAGGGAAACCCCTAGAAGTGTATTTCCCCCCAAAACCGCTTTTTGGACGGAGGGATCAAGTTCTATTAGCCAATGGTCGACTTCTGCAGGACTTGAAACGGTTTTTCCAATTAAGACGGAGGCTATCTTACCTTCCACATTTTGGACGGCTCCAAGAACGCCTTTTCCTAGAAACCGCGGTGATTTTTCATCACGAAGCTCCAGCGCTTCGCGTTCTCCGCACGAGGCTCCCGATGGCACCATGGCTCTTCCCATGGTGCCATCAGATAACGTCAATTCTACTTCTAATGTCGGGTTTCCCCGGGAATCAATGACTTCACGCCCGCGCAACTCACGGATAGTTAGTGCCACTTACTGGTTCCCTTTCTCTTCTCGAAACTCCGCTTCTATAGGCTCGTCACCAGTTTTCTTCTCAGCCCCCCCTTCGGGTTCAGCACCCGGGCCGCCAGGCTGTCCGCCTGGAGCACCCGTAGCACCTGCGGCGGTCTTGTACATCTCTTCTGCAAGCTTGTGAGAGATAGCAGTCAGCTTTTCCTGAGCTGCTTTCATGGTGTCGAAATCATCCTTGGTGATCGCCTCTTTGGCGTCTTTCAGCAAGGCCTCGACCTCAAGTTTTGTCGGTGCTGGCACCTTGTCGCCACTCTCTTTGAGCAGCTTCTCGGTACTGTAGACCATATTGTCGAGCGTGTTCTTCATCGTAACGCGCTCACGTTTTTTCTTATCTTCTTCGGCATTGGACTCGGCGTCCTTAACCATCTTTTGGATGTCCGCCTCACTTAGCCCACTGGTTGCCGTGATCTTGATCGATTGCTCCTTATTGGTCGCCAAATCCTTTGCGGCCACATGAACAATACCGTTAGCGTCGATATCAAAGGTCACCTCAACTTGAGGTACTCCACGAGGCGCCGGAGGCATTCCCGTTAACTGGAAACGGGCCAAAGTCCGGTTGTCGTAGGCCATCTCACGCTCACCTTGAAGAACATGGATTTCCACTGTCGACTGACTGTCTTCCGCCGTCGAAAAGACTTGGCTCTTCTTCGTGGGAATCGTCGTGTTGCGATCAATGAGTTTGGTAAAGACATGCCCTAAAGTCTCGATTCCCAAAGAAAGCGGGGTGACATCAAGAAGTAGAAGGTCTTTTACCTGACCCGAAAGCACGCCGCCCTGAATTGCGGCACCAATTGCCACCACTTCATCGGGGTTCACGCTCCGGTTTGGCTCTTTACCGAAGAATTTTTTTACCGTTTCTTGAATCTTTGGAACACGAGTGGAGCCACCAACCAGAACGATCTCATTGATGTCACCCGCTTTGAGTCCGGCGTCGGCCAACGCCTTCCGGCAGGGTTCGATGGAGCGTTCAATCAGGTCTTCAATAAGCTGCTCGAATTTACTTCGGCTAAGCTTGATCTGAAGGTGCTTAGGCCCGCTGGCATCCGCAGTAATAAACGGCAAATTGATCTCAGTCTCTTGGGCCGCAGACAGCTCGATTTTAGCCTTCTCCGCCGACTCTTTAAGCCGCTGGAGGGCCATCTTGTCTTTGGTTAGGTCAATGCCCTGATCTTTTTTGAATTCGGCAATCAGCCACTCAATAATCTTTTGATCGAAATCATCGCCACCAAGATGAGTATCGCCGTTGGTCGATTTTACTTCGACGACGTTGTCACCTACATCCAAAATAGAAACGTCGAAAGTACCGCCACCAAAGTCGTATACCACTATCTTTTGCTCTTTCTTCTTATCCAAACCGTAGGCAAGTGCCGCGGCAGTTGGCTCATTGATAATACGTTTCACATCAAGGCCAGCAATCTTACCCGCGTCTTTTGTGGCCTGGCGCTGAGCATCGTTGAAGTAAGCAGGGACCGTAATCACAGCCTCGGTTACTGGTGAACCCAAATAGTCCTCTGCGCATTTTTTCAGTTTTTGCAGGATGAGCGCCGATACTTCTGGGGGATTAACGTTCTTGCCACGGATATTAATCGCCGCGCCTCCATTCTCATCCTTAGCCACCGAATACGGCACCATCTTGACTTCACTGGCGGCAACTTCATCAAAACGCCGTCCCATGAAACGCTTCACTGAGTAAATGGTGTTTTCTGGATTAGTGATGGCTTGGCGTTTTGCCACCTGCCCAACCAAACG
>JAYVQZ010000404.1:0-4866 GCA_043776735.1 Deltaproteobacteria bacterium
GGATTTAGGACGACCGGAGGTTTTACGTCCGGCACATCATAAAAACCGTCATCACAACCAGGAACCGACAGTAAACAGAAGAACACGGCGCACAAATGACAGAGCGAAATGCGTTGCATAAGAAACCCCCTCTTTTTAAGTCAGCAATCGATCCCCTTTATTTTGGGACGGCTCGCGCTCACGATTTTTTGAGGCGCGAATGGCGCGAAATAACCACAGCCTTGGGTCGTTTGAAGTCTTTTGTCCCTCTACTATGGGTAACGAGGACGACAACAATTCCCTTAAGTGGCTAATTGCCCTTGCTAAATGCGTCTGAATTGAAAAACGACTAAGGCCCATTTTTTTGGCCGCTTTTCTTTCGCTAAGGCCATTCCAAAAAATAAGATGGACCACCTTTTGTTGAGTGGGGGTGAGTTTCTTGACGGCCCGACGCAAGCGGATGCTTGAATCACCCTGGTTGGAAGAAAGTGGCTCGTCTTCCTTGAAAAAATAATTTGGAGCCTCAACTTCGCGGTCCTTGATAAAGGAATCAAAGTTTCTAAGAAGGCTCTCTCTAAGCGGAGTTTCAAGATGGCTTAGATACGCCTCCCATTCGTTGGGCGTCCAGTTACGGGAAGACCGTCTAAGCCTCTGCAGGCCAAGATGTCGCCCTGTGCGGTCAAGCCAAGGCGATTGAGATTCGAATAGATCGATTTCATTTTGTTTGCTCACAGAGTCCTCCCGCGCCTTAAGTAGTCGCGCGATTTGTTTTTAGTGTTTGCGGGACGGCTCTATTTCAATGGTTGTGCCACTCCACTTGATTTGATCTAACGCGCAGAGATCGTTTGGCGTTTTGGGAAATCAAGAAAACAGGCCGTAAATATCTTTGTCCGGTTCCTCGGACGAGAACTTTTTTAAAGACCTGTAATTTCTAAGGAACCCAAATCGCAGAAACATTTGTCCGGTCGGACAGCCGGATGAAATCGGACGGAGGGTTAACCCTTACGCCTGGTTCGTCCGCTATCGGACGGATTGCATTCGCCAAGCGATTCTGAGGTTTTAGCTGGCAAAACCAGTTGAAAAACACCCCCTTTTTGTCCGCTCTCGGACAAATTTTTTCCTTTCAATATTTCCCTTTCGTACCAGCTGTTTAGAGTAGTTTTGGTGCGGTGAAGCCCTGCCTTTTCTGTCCGCACCCGGACCGATTTTGGGGGAGTGAGATCATTGCCGAGCCAGGTCGCCCGGAACGATTTTCTCGGTAAATTTGAATCGTTATCGGTCATGTGAATGCAGGATTTGGAGGAAAAAAATGGGTGGCCTGCCGATTGCTCTACACACCATTTCAACGCAAGCACAAACGCTTGCCCAATGGAGATCCTTAAATGTTTCGACTCCTACTCGCCGACGATCATCACGTATTTTTAAATCTGATGAAGAAATATCTCGAAGACAACGGCTACGCCGTTGATACCGCTTCCTCGGGAGAGGGAGCGATTCGAAAGGTTAGTGAGAGAGAAGGCGACTACGCCCTTGTTATTCTTGATTTTGCAATGGGTGGAGGAAGAGACGGAGCTGAAACTGCCAGGGAGATGCTTCGGCTCCATCCCAATCTATACATTTTAATTTATTCAAGCGACGCGTCGAGAGATGCCCTTCGGGAAAGCTGGAAGTCGGGCGCCATTGAGTTTGTGGATAAGTCGGCTGATTACGAAGTCCTTCTCTCAGCCATTCGACGGTGGTGTGTGAAGTACACCGATACCCGTCTTACGCTTTTGCCCACACCAGAGAGCGAGAATTCCAAGGCGATTGCGTCCATTGACCTCGTGGGCGTATCTAACGCGATGGCAAAGGTAGCAAATTTGGTTCTTAAGTACCGCGACAAGCATTCGACAACACTTATCATTGGGGAATCTGGAACGGGAAAAGAAAAGGTGGCCAAGGCCATTCATGGTAATTCGCGACTGCCATTTATTGCAGTTAACTGCGCTGCCTATAGCGGAAGTGCGGAACTTATAGAAGCTGAGCTCTTCGGGGTGGAAAAAGGATCTTTTACCGGGGCGGTGGTCGATAAAAAGGGCATTTTTGAAGTTGCGGGAAAAGGAACCGTCTTTCTTGATGAAGTTCATACGCTCAGTCTTCGGGCGCAGCAAAAATTACTTCGGGCGCTTCAGGAAAAAAAGGTTCGACCCGTGGGTAGTGCAAGGGAATACCCCGTTTACTTTCGTCTTTTGGCTGCGGCAAAGCCGGAACTCGAAAAAATGATAAAGCGCGGTGAGTTTCTGCCTGACCTCTTTTTCCGTTTGAATGTTCTGCGAATTGAGATCCCGGCCTTGAGGGATCGCCCTGAAGATGTCGCACCGCTGGTTTCCCATTTTCTCAGCGTGAATACGAAGAACTGTGAAAAGCCAAAGGAAGTCTTGGTAAGAACGCTACGGTATTTTGAAAAATACTGTTGGCCAGGAAATGTTAGAGAGCTTGAGAACACAATTGAGAGCATCTGCGCCACGGTGAGTGAAATGACCATTCGGCCGGATGACCTGGATGCGAAATTCTTTTCGGAAAAGGAATTTACTTCGGTCTACAGGCGAGAGCCCAGAGATCTTTCTAAGGAATTCGTGATAGCGGCAGTTCAATCCTCTCGTACCGTGCGGGAAGCTGCCGAGAGACTTGGAGTCCCAAAAAGTACCCTATACGATTTGACGAAGCGCTTCGGTATTCAGACAGGACGTGGTCGGGGGAAAACGCCATGAAGCACGCATATTTAAAACTTTCCATTTTGACTTTGCTATTAGCAGTGAGCGCGAACGCTAAGGTGTTTCGCGTGGCCGGACTCTACGCTGCTACCTCCTTCGGTCATTATAATTGCGATTGTAATCAGGAGGCCGCGTGCATTACGAACGCCGTTTTCAAAACAGCCAAAGCCGAAGGCCTTAATATCGCCTATGAGCTGGTCCGCCAGGAACACGACCTATACAGCGCCCTAAAAGCTGCGAACGAAATCGCTGAAAAGAAATTTGACGCTGTGGTGGGAACCATCGTGTCCAGCGACGCACTCATCGCCTCAAGCGTCTTTGAGAAGGCAGAAATTCCATTCATTGCGCCAATGGCCAGTCACCCCGAAGTGACCTATGGAAAGAAATTTTCTGCTCGGGTTTGTTTTAATGATTTCAGGCAAGCAAAATTGCTTGCTCGTCTGGCTGCTCGGGAACTTGAAGCGCGTGAGGTTGTCGTGGTCAAAAACGCCTCGCAGCCGTATTCCGACTTTCTAAGCCAGCAGTTTGAGAAAGAGTTGAGAGTTTTAAGTCCTGCCACGGTAATCACCGAACTTGTCATCATTGAAGGGGCTTCAAATTTCAACATTCTCGTTCAAAAAGCGCTGGAGAGCCATCCCGATTTGATCTTCGTACCCATCGGGCAATCTGAGATTGCATCAATTTATATGGAGTTAGAAACCAAAGGTTCAAAGCTGACCCTCCTTGCGAGCGACACCATCGAAGGGAAACCAAAATTTCTAGACCAGCTGGGACCAAAGTCTGGAAATATTCGATTTGTTTTCCCCAAGCACTGGAATGAAAAGCTTCAGGGACCGGAGGCCGTAAGATACAAGCGACTTCACCAAAACTATTGTCACCGATATCCCCACTCGATGACAACGGTGGCGGCTTACGATGCGGCAGAACTACTTGTACGCACCCTTAAAATGAACCCCGGTCTTCGAGGAGAAGCGCTCATGTCGGCAATAAAGATGACTGCGTACCACGGAATGACGGGTGAAATTATCAGGGGCTCTGACGGCGATCCCATGAAGCCATTGGAACTATTTACGTTAAAGAACGGCTCGGTCGTGCATTGGATGAGGTACGAGTAATGTCCACACTTACGGTTTCCACATTAAAACGCCGTATTAGGCAGACGGCATGGCTTCCACTTATCGTAATCACGGGAACGCTTCTTCTGGCGATGGCATTCGTACTGAAGGCTCAATTTGATGAGCGGCTTCAAAATACGCGACTTGCCCTGGCCGATGTCCTGGAATACCAAAAGGTGCTTCTCGGACAGGAAGTCCTTCTAAATCAGCCGCAAGCAGTAGAAGTGCGATTACGAGAAATTCTCTCGAACTGGGCGGTAAAATATCCGGGGGTGCAGGCGTGCATTCGAACCACCTTTCCAACACCTAAGAATGGCACAACGACTCTAGAACAATGTAGCCTCGACACCGAAAAGGCGGGGGTTATTCTTTTGGGCGACAAAAAAATAGTGACCGCGGTCAGTGTTGGTACGGAAAAGATCGTTTCCATTGAGAGCATAGTACTTCAACCGACGCATCTCGGGGACCTTTTTCCTCCGGTATTACTCGTGACGTTTCTCCTTGCACTCATCGTGGCCGGCGTCTCCCATCAGATTCTCGTCAAACGGGTAGAGCAAGGCGTATTAAATCCGCTGCTTGAACAGATCTCAAAAGATCAAAGAAACTCTGCCATCGCTGAGACGACCAGGATGCTCGCTCACGACGTAAGACGACCATTTCAAACGCTGCGAATCGCACTAAAATCCATGCTCGAATCCCCGAATTCAACGGTGCGAGGGATTGGCAATGAAATTTGCGGCGATGTGGAAGCAAGCATTCGCACAGTTAACTCCATGCTTGGAGACATCCTTGATGCCAGCCGGGAACTAAAACTCGAAAATGAAGACGTCTCGCTGCGGTCGATGGTTACGACCGTAATGGAATCGTTCTATCTCCAGCATCCCGAAAAATCTATTTCTACCGTTCAAAACATAACCCATTCCAAGATGGCGCGAGCCGATCGGGAAAAGGTGATGCGAGTGCTCTCAAACGTTATCGAAAATGCAATCCAGGCTGCGGGAAGCCGGGGATCTCTGGAA
>JAYVQZ010000405.1:0-4864 GCA_043776735.1 Deltaproteobacteria bacterium
GTCGGGGTCTGCTCCAAATAGCCAATCTTTAAGCCTCTTTGGAAAGACAGCTCGCCGGAGTCCTTTTCAATCTGCCCGGCAAGTATTTTAAGTAACGTAGATTTTCCCGCTCCGTTGGGGCCAATAAGGCCAATGCGCTCGTCGTCAGCAATGACGAAGTTCAACCCCTCAAATAAAGGACGGGCACCAAAAGATTTACGAAGCGTGTTTGCGTTTACCAGAATTCCCAAAATGGGTACCTTTCAAAGACGCGCGAGTATGCCACATTTCCAAGAAAGAGCCCATCGTTCAGATGTGAAGCCCCCCCCCTCGACGTTTTCCCTGCTTTCCGACAAAATAGACTTACTCGCCCGCGCGGGCCTAAAGGCGGTTGCTCCTTGAATATCGACTTAGACGTGTTTTTCGCATTTGCCGAGAAATGGCGACCTTTATTAGAATGGCCTCTCCGGGTCGTGATGCTATTTGTCGTTCCGGCGCGCCGATCACCAACAGCGGCCAAGGTCTGGCTGTTGCTTATTTTCTTTGAGCCATTCGTAGGCATTCTCTTCTATTTTATTTTTGGTTCTTCAAAGACGCCAAAGTGGCGCAGAGATCAGATTAAAAAGTTGCCCACGGTTCTCAATCCCTTACGCAGCAGCCTACGCAACGATCCCAATGTCTTTAACGTATCGCCGGACAATCACTTCGCCGAGGCCATCATTCTTGCCAAAAACCTGGGCACGCTGCCCCTGTTGGGAAGCAATAATATGGAAGTGCTAACCAACTACAACGGCACCATAGACAGGTTGATTGAAGATATTAACCAGGCAATCTCCTCGGCCCATCTCGTCTATTACATCTTTTACCCAGATGCTACCGGGTTGCGGGTGGCAAACGCCCTTATGGCAGCGGCCAAACGCGGCGTGAAGTGCCGCGTACTGCTAGATGCCGTTGGCTCCCGCAAAGCGCTGGGGGCTCTCACGCGGACCATGCGAAGAAACGGAGTGGAGGTGATAGACATTCTCCCTTTTGGGTTTTTACGTAAAAGGGCCGCTCGCTTTGATCTTCGGAACCACCGCAAAATTACTATTATTGATGGCAAGACGGGTTACGTCGGATCGCAAAACATTATCAATAGTGAGCCGGAAGCGGGGCTAGTTTACCAGGAACTGGTGATTCGCGTGACGGGTCCTGTGGTCGGGCAACTACAATTTATTTTTGTCGCTGATTGGTTTCTTGAAACGGACGAAGTGATCGATGACGCGGCCTACTTTCCTAAACCCCAAACTACGGGCTCGTCGGCACTACAAACGCTTCCCAGTGGCCCCGACTTTCCTTTTCAGAATAATGAAATGGTTCTGCTTTCTCTCTTTCACGCTGCCAAAAGGCGGATTGGTATTGTGACGCCCTATTTCATTCCCGACGACCCGATTCTGGCAGCCCTCGAAACCGCCGCAAAAAAAGGGGTTGAGGTGGTTCTTATCGTGTCCCATAAAACCGATAACCTTATTGTGAATCTCGCGCAGTGCTCTTACTACGAACAGTTACTTGAGGCGGGAATAAAAATATTCCGCTACAAAAAGAGGTTCTTGCATGCCAAACACATCAGTATTGACGACAGCATGATGACGGTCGGTTCCTATAATATGGACATTCGATCCTTCGAGCTTAACGCCGAGCTAATGCTGCTAGGATACGACAGTTCTGTGGCACAAAAGGTTATTGCTGAAGAAAAGAACTACCTGGAATATTGCGACGAACTTACTCTCGACGATTGGGAGCGGCGTAGCTTGCTCGTGAAGGTCGGAGAAAATCTTGCCAGGCTATTTAGCCCTTTGTTGTAATATCCGTTCCATGAAAGCTGCTTTCGTTTTCCTTTTATTGACTTCGTTCTTGGCACTCGGCGATGAAGCGCCTCCAGGGTTTGCGGGCAAAGCGTTTCCACGCCCCACTAAATTTCAGGTATCTGGAAAAGCTGGCTTGAGTATTTCTGCCCCGTCAACAGGGTCCGGAAATCGAATTCCCTTGCTGATTGGTGTAGGGGGAGACTATTACTTCGGCCGTTTTGTTGGAGGCTTTTTAGAACTTCACGCCACCACCCGTGGCTTTCGCAACGGTGCTAACACCGCCGACACCCTGTTCTTAGATTGGGTTTTTGGCGTGACTTTTAAGACAGGAGGCCGATGGTTTGCTGAAGACTCCACAAACCTATTCCGATTAGGTGGCTATTTTGCTCAAGGAATAGGAAATTATACCGGTAGCCTCACGCTTCCTTTCCCCAGTGGCGTCAAAAATTTCATGGGAATTTACTACTCCCAAGACACGCTGTTTCCTGTCACGGAGTCACTAAAGTTAGGATTTTCGATTTGGGGCAAGCTAGGACTGAGCTCGGCCAGTCAAAACACCGTCGACACGAAATTCTATGAAGCCGGCATCGGACTGGCAGCGGCATTCCGATAAATGGAAATACTGACCTCTCGTCTTTTCAACGGCTTCCGTCAGTGCCAAGATGCCGGGCATGAGCATGGTGACTCAGGCACTTCCAGACTATCTTAAAAAATATATCGTTGAGCAGCACTATGAGAAGTACACGCCCGAAGATCATGCAGCGTGGCGTTATATCATGCGTCAAAACCGTGCCTTCTTTAGCCAGTATGCCGTACCCATCTATCTTGAAGGTTTAAAAAAGACGGGCATCTCGTTAGATCGCATCCCACGAATTTCCGAAATGGACGCGTGCCTCTCCAGTATTGGCTGGGGAGCCGTACCCGTGATCGGGTTTATTCCGCCTGCTGCCTTTTTAGAATTTCAAGCCCGTGCCGTGCTTCCTATTGCCTGTGACATGAGAACGCTCCAGCACTTGGGTTACACGTCCGCTCCCGATGTCGTTCATGAAGCCGCCGGACACGCGCCGATCGTAGCCGACCCTCAATACTCAAAGTATTTGCACCGTTATGCAAAAATGGCGCAAAAAGCGATTCAGTCTATCGATGACATTCGCGTCTACGAAGCCATTCGATATTTAAGCGATATCAAAGAAAACCCCGATACCAAGCCGGAGGAGATCGTTCAGGCAGAGAAACGCCTAAAAGAGGTCGTAGCCGCGGTCCGCCATGTTTCAGAAGGCGTCAAGGTGGCGCGCATGGCCTGGTGGACGGTCGAATATGGCCTCGTTGGTTCTTTAAATAATCCCAAAATCTATGGTGCTGGACTTCTCTCTTCTGTTGTCGAAAGCCAAGCTTGTCTTTCGGCAACGGTGAAGAAAATCCCCCTATCCGTGGAATGCGTGGAGCACTCCTACGATATCACCGAGCCGCAGCCTCAACTTTTCGTAGCCGAGTCCATGGATCATCTCTCAGCCGTTCTCGCTGATTTTGAAAAGACATTGGCATTTGTAAAAGGCGGTGAAGAGGGACTGATTCGAGCCAAAGAGGCAGAAACAGTAACGACAACCGTCTTTGACTCTGGGGTTTCTATAAGCGGAGTTTTGATCGAGTACCGAAAAGCAGAAAACGGACAAATTTCGTTCGTGAAATATTCAGGACCGGTGCAACTAGCCCATGAAGAAAAACAGTTGCCAGGTCAGGGAAGAGAACGCCATGGCGCTGGATTTAGCTCTCCTTTAGGCCGTTGGAAAAAACATCCCAATCAGTCGCCTCACCAATTGACGGACAACGATCTTAAGGTTGCTGGGCTCCTCGGCGGGACCCGTTCTCGGTTAGAGCTCCAAACAGGCTTTGTTATCGAAGGCATCTTTGTAGGGGCAACCCGGGCGCAGGATTCGCTTCTGGTACTCACGTGGAATGAATGCACGGTCACCTGCGGTTCAGAGGTCCTTTACCAACCCGAATGGGGCGAGTTTGATCAAGTGGTGGGAGAGAAGGTAGTTTCGGTCTACGGCGGTCCCGCGGATTCAAGTCACTACGGTGGCTGGGAAATGGGAGAAGCGTCCACGACCCCGTCGCGCACTTCTCCCTTCTCAGAAAAAGAATTAGCCTTGCATGAGGTCTATAGAAAAACTCGCATCTATCGCGAAAAAGGAACCGATGAGCCCCGGCTCGACGAGCTGGCCATTACTCTGCTCCACAAATACCCTGAAGAGTGGCTACCGGCACTTGAAACGCTGGAACTTTTTAGTCACAAAAATAGTAAGTCTAATTCCGTTGACCTGCTGCGCGCCCATCTAGAAAAACTTGCCGAACGCAGTAAGGCGCCTACTCAAGAACTGATCCGCAAAGGGCTAGCATTGGCAACGACGGCAGACTGATCGCGTAAACACTATCTCGTGATACTTTCGACAATGATCTCTCGGAATGAAGGCCTTATGGCTTTCACATCTATTTCGTCAAATATTCGAAAAGAACAGACGACGGTGCGCCGCTGCAAGATTTTAGCAAGTGCCTTGGACGCCTGTCTCTAGCGGAGGAGTCACCTTTGTAACGAAAGCTAAGAAGGGAATGCCTTTTGGAAAGAGATTTTTTGATTTGCCTGCCTTTACCCGAATTGGGGAATGGGGCAAAGCGTTTAAGAAGTTCTAAGCCTACGTGATCCAAAACGTGTTGGAAGCTAGCGGAGCAATTTCCTACCAAACCAGAAAGCCAATCAGACGTGCCTTTCTGGCTCCGCACCCTCAACGAGAATGAATGGACGGCGCGTACCCAGCTTCGGGATTATTCGGATATTTTAATTTAAGTTGAAAACTGATTCTCTCCTTACGGGGCCGGCCGCCGCTCGAAAGGTTCTAGAACGCAAGTTCATCGCATGAGTCCTAACGCCTAGAACGCATGACCGCCACCTTTACCCTAATCATTGATCACATGTTGCATTGCTTCATTCAGTTGAACTCCCCGTTCAATGGCATGGAGTTCTCTAAGACCTCGATAAA
>JAYVQZ010000406.1:0-4813 GCA_043776735.1 Deltaproteobacteria bacterium
AAAAGAAATTCTTTCTCAAAAGTTAGGAAAGCCTGCCACTTTGGCTGATGTGATTCGTTGGGCTGCGAAAACTACGAGAGAGAAGTTTGATCCCCAAAAAAAAGCTGAGCGTTCAAAGAGAAATTCCTTAGGAAACACCAAGCAGCAAAAACCCGGGAGGCACCCCATTCCCGCTCATGTAAAACATGAAGTGGTGAGAAGGCAGGGAGTGCGCTGTTCGTATATCACAGCGGACCATAGGCAATGTGAGCAACGCCGTTGGCTTGATCTCCATCACCAAGTTCCCGTGTCCCAGGGTGGGCTAAATCAGGCGGATAACTTTAGGTTTTTATGCCGTCAACATCATCGAGAAAATCATCGAAGCCCAGCAAATAAGCTCAATGGTAAAACCGGCCGATTGTTGAGTTGAATGACTCGGGGTCATATAGACTCTATTCAGATACCGCTACAATAAGTTCCCAAAAAAATGTCGATTACAATCCGTAAAGCTCGCTCATCAGTTGGTAGCGCATCCAAAAACCGGATTTTAGCCCTCCCCGTTTTTGGGCAGCCTCGGTAAGGTCGCGGCGTTTCTCCACGAGTTTAGCTAAATCACCTAAGGGGATGGAGTACGTCTGCTCGTCGATTTTCTTCAATCCGCAAACCTGAGCCTGACGGGCGACCTCTGCGTAGGAGGAGCTCACCACCACAATGGTTTCTTTTACGATCTCAGGTGGTAATTTTTCTGGCCACCAGTTCATGAGGAAGGCCAAAAGGATGTTGACTAGATAGTCCGGGCTTTTCCCCGCCAGAATTTCATCGAAATTGGAAATCACAATTGGGGCAAGCCCACGCTGCTTCCAATTTTGCTCTCCCAAATCATCTCGGTACTGCCCGCCAAAAGGTTTGAGTGAAAGGGGTGTCCGGCTTTTTCAAGAGCTTTCTTAAGTTTTAGGTACTCCTCATCGGTGATGGGTTTCCAGCAGGCGCCCACGACCTGCCTAAAGTTGTGATCAAAGCCCACCGAGTAATCGCGCACAACTAGCGGCCCGCGATCGGTGAAACCATTTAGATCGAAGTCTCTGCGAAAAGTGTTTCGAAACGCCCTAAGCACACCCATCGCTCCAAACTCACTACAGCGGCCGGGAACCACGGCGATTCAAAATCCGGGCGGAGTGTGGACCCCGGTTCTTCGGCGCTTAGCGGGACGATTGGTTCCGGTCTATTCCCAAGCGGGCGTTAGTTATTCGTCGGTGTCCCTAGTGGAAGCCATTCGGCAAAACGCGTCTTTCACAAACACGTTGCGCGAGTTTTACGTCTACAATTCGGCACCGTTCGTTGCTGGGGTACCGAACGGAGTTCCGGTTTATCGATTGAGATCGTCCACCGGTGCCGTCTTTTTTTCCAATCAACTTCTTCCCAACCACACATCACTTCGAACGTATTACCTCTTCCCCACAGGAACGGCGGGACGGACCGAAGTTTACGGTTCGGACGGCACTTCCTTGGGTTCGTGGTGAGCTTACGGCATTGCGGTTTGCCCGGATTAGTTCTGCGTGACCCTGACGCACTCATCAATGGAAGAAAAAGGCCCGGCGACTAGGCCTTCTTTATCGATAGGCGATATGAACCAATCCGAACCACCCCAAAAGCAGACCCCTTTGATACTGGAGTGCCTGGTGGCATTCAGACAGTTGTCGAATGACATAATCGAGGAACCTCCCAGATAGCCAAAGTCGGTTCGCCCTGGGTAAGTGCCTGTGTAGGTGGTAGGTTTCCATCCGTCCAATCCGGTGCGACTGCAGATGGCGCCATATTCGTTATTGGCGGCATCCACTGCCCTTTGGCATTCGTCTATGGAACTCATGGCATTTTGCCCCAACAGTCCCTTAGAAGTCTGGCTCCAATCCTTGACTTCATTTCCACCGCCCACCACTTGCATGAAGTACGGTCGAAATCTCTGGGCCCCTTGCTGGCGACACTCAAAATGGGACTTCAAACTCTCGGCATGGATTGAAAAAACAAATGTCATTAGGCAAAGCGCTGTCAGTTTCATGGGGCTCCCATTTCATATAATTTAAGCGGAAACCTTTGGGAGAGGCTGAACGGTCTTGGCTTTGCGTTATCAAAAGCTAAGGCGTGGTTGCCCTTTCCTTGGAATTTACAGGAGGCATCCCCGGCAACGGACGGGGACTGCCTGTTATATTTTTGAACTGCGTAGATGAGAATTTCTTTCCTGTCGCCGTTTCCCATTGCCATTTGCTTCATCGTCTTTAGGACTTTGGCTAACTGCAAAGGTGCCCACCTTGAAACATATTTGGGGGAGGTGCTGGACTTGGGAACATTCCAAACCTCACCTTGGGGTTCCATAATGAGCCCGACGAAATTTTCCTTTTTCCCCTCATAGGCCTTCCGTTTGGTTTCAATGGTATATCCCTGGCGTTTCATTTCCTTGGCGTATTTATTAGCCTCGTCTTTCATAAGAACGCCGATGAGTTTTGGAGCCATCCCCAACTCGCCTAGCACTCGATGGATAACGTGATATTCATTGAACGAGGGATGGTTCCATTTCTTTCCGGTAAAAGGTCTGTCATCAGAAAAGGAATCCACATCGACAAACTTCACCACCTCTTTCTGACCCTCAGAATTCGTAATTAAAAAGACTCCTCCGTTCATTGATCCCGAACCGGAATCTGCCGGATTATTAATTTTCTCAGGCCTGATAGAATAATCGATACTTTGCGTGGTTCGGAAGAGTTCGGTATGCAAAGTAAGTGGGGACGATTTGAGGTCAGCAATTTGCACGAGTGCGCGGCGACAGGCCGCGCGGCTTAGGGGCGTGTCGGAGTGACTAGCTAGCGACGCCAAACATAAGAATGCCATGAGCATTGATGTAAAAAACGGTTTCACCTCGGCTAATTATACAGGTCGCGCTGTTCGAATTGCGTGCGAAAAAAAGGACCGCGGTTAGCGTGAATTTCGCAGTGTGGGATCTATTCGAAGGAGTTCTTCGTAGGTGGCCTCAATCAAGGTTACGCCCAGCTTCTTGGGCGCTTTTTGGGGCATGGGTTGAAGTTTCAGCTGGGGCTGAATGGATTCGGTACTGGGGCGACCTACAGCCAGCTTGAGTAGTGCCCCACTTTCCCTTTGGCGGTCAAATTTTCCGGAAATCACTTCGGTTTCCTTTAGGCCTACCTTGCTAAAAAAAGTTTTTGCTACACTGTCACTCACCGCCACTAGAACGCGGACATCCTGGATGCTTGATATTTTCTTTGCCTCGTCGATGACCTTTTCCATCAAGTCCCGACCAACCCCCTGCAGCTGGAAGTTCGGAGCCACGGCGATGCTTTTGATGTTGAGATACTTAGTGCCGCGTTCGACAACTACGAAGCCTACGACCTCTTCATTTCGTATCGCCACGTAGCCAAAAGTGCGGATGACACTCAATTGATCTTGCACTGAACTATCCGCGGTGTACTTGGTGAGTCGCTCCCAGGACGCTTGATTTATGGCTTCCACCTCGGGGACAGCAACGTTTCCACCAAGAGGAACTACGTTGCGGAGCATGCCTTCGCAGCCTACCGCCGGCTTAGCGAAAGAAAATGGGGAAACCAAGGCAACCAAAAGGACTAATAAAAAACGAACCAAACCGGCCATGCAATCCCCCGCTTTGATCACCTAATCCCAATTGAGAAATGAAAGCGAGGCTTATTCTGAAGGTTCCTGCTTCTAGGGCACAAACAGCCAGAATGCTTGGGAACTTTTCTGAGCCCTGCTCTTTAAATATTTTCTGGCACCAAAGCACAAAAGGCCGCGCGGTCCCTCTGGATATAGCGATCTCTTATGTGGTTTTCAAAACGACCAGCCACGTGATTGAACTAAACCGCCCCCTCCTCGAACAGACTCTTCAGTTTGCGATAAAAGAGGCACGCACCGATCCCCCGACGCGGGGAAACCCTTTTACTAGCCGGGTGAAGCGACGAACCCGGCAGCTCGCCATTGGCGGCAGAATCAGGTACCATACAAATGTATGGAACCGCATGAATCGTTATTGGAGCGAAAGATTATCCATGTGGATATGGACGCTTTTTACGCCTCCGTTGAGATCCGCGATAATCCCTCGTTGCTGGGAAAGCCGGTGATTGTCGGTGGGTCGCCGGAGGGGCGTGGGGTGGTTACTACCTGCAGTTATGAGGCGCGCAAATACGGTGTGAGATCGGCAATGTCGAGCGCGCAGGCCTACCGCCGCTGTCCCCAGGCGATTTTTGTGCGGCCCCATTTTGAAAAGTACAAGGCCGTGAGTGCTGATATTCGCGAGATTTTTCGCAGACACGCCCCGATCATAGAGCCTCTATCGCTTGATGAAGCTTACCTCGATGTTACTAGCGCCAGGGGGTTTGCCTCACGCATAGCGGCCGAGATCCGCCGCGAAGTGAAAGAAAAAACGAAACTCACCTGTTCGGCCGGAGTGGCGCCCAATAAGCTCGTGGCCAAGATCGCATCAGATTTTCGCAAACCTGATGGGCTTACCGTGATCCCTCCCCAAAAAGTGCATGAGTTTATGCAGTCGCTTTCGGTGAGAAAGATCTCAGGAGTGGGTCCCAAGTTTGAAGAGCGACTAAATCAAAAAGGGATTTTTACGTGCGCCGAGGTTGAGACTTTTGGCTATGAGCCCCTCTGTGCCGCTTTTGGTAATTCTGGGCCATGGCTGTGGGCGCGGGCGCAGGGGATTGATCCCACGCCTGTTGGAGAATTTGGTGAGCGAAAATCTTTTGGTCACGAAACCACTTTCCATTCTGATTTGCTTCGCCTTGAAGAAGTAAAAACAGCGCTC
>JAYVQZ010000407.1:0-4788 GCA_043776735.1 Deltaproteobacteria bacterium
AAAACTCTGAGAGTCAAAAGAGGCCATGTCTTCAGAATAAAGTGCCCAGATACTTTTTCGTCCCACAACTTTCAAGTTCCCTTTGTTAAGCTTCAAACGCACCTGTCCTGTTACCCTTGTCTGCGTTTTGGCAATAAAGGCTTCGAGGTCCCCTTTTAGGGGATCAAACCACAGCCCTTGATAAGCAAGGCTGCTCCATTCCCCATCGACCACTTTCTTAAAACGGAGCTCTTCTCGAGTGAGCACTAAGGCTTCCAGCGCCTGATGGGCGGTGAGTAGTAGTGTGGCGGCCGGGCATTCATAATTTTCTCGAACCTTAAGTCCCAACAGGCGATCTTCCATAATATCGATTCGTCCAATCGCATTTTCCCCTGCTATCTGATTAAGGAGGAGAATGGTCTGGGCGGGGGAATGCTGTTTTCCATCTACGGCCACGGGGAGCCCATTTTCAAAGTCCAGGACCAGTTCCCGCGCTAGGTGGGGAGCATTTTCTACTGACCGGGTCCATTGGAAGATCTCTTCCGGCGGACTGTAATTAGGATCCTCCAACCGTCCTCCCTCAATAGAGCGGCCCCAAAGGTTTTCATCCACGCTCCAGATCTTATCTAGGCTCTGTTGGATGGGTACCCCCTTCTTTTGGGCATATTCAATCTCCCACGATCGAGTCATGTTCCGTTCTCGCACCGGGGCGTGAATGATCGCCTGCGGCATTAACGAGCGGATCGCAAACTCAATCCGGAATTGATCGTTGCCCTTTCCTGTGCAGCCGTGGGCGAAATCGGTAATGCCTAGCTTCTGGGCCATTTCCACTGCCTTAGCTCCAATGAGTGGCCGCGCGATCGAGGTGCTGATGGGATAGCCCTGATAATCGCCATTGGCCTGAAGAGACTGGTAACAATAATTGGTGGCGAACTCTTCTTTGGCATCCACCGTGTAGTGCTCAGTTTTTAAAATTGCCGCTTTTTCAGTGGCTTGCAGAAGATCTTCTTTGGGCTGTCCCACGTCGACCGTCACGGTAACGACGCGTTCGTACCCGTACTCTTCACGCATCAAAGGGATACAAACTGAGGTGTCCAGACCACCGGAATATACGAGAAGGACAGCTTTCATAAAAAAATCTCCGCTAAGTAAGAGGCAAAAACCTGAATTTGATAATACATAACTATGCATCTATGTGCATAAAAATACGTTAAGTCATCAAAAAAAAGGCTTGTTTATGCAGAACATGAGGTAATAATGCGCTGACGATGCATAATTATTCAAAAGGTCCTAAAGATATAAGAGTCGGAGTGGTTGGAGGAAGCGGTTACGCGGGACTGGAGTTAGTTCGCCTCCTTCAAAAACATCCGCGCGTCTGGTTTCGGGCTGGTTTTTCTACCCATCCGGATTTCAACTTTCGCGATTTTTTACCAAAACAGGGAGCTCAAGGCATCCCCGTGATTGATGTGAAAGAGATCGGTGCCTGGGCACCTGAGCTGCACACTGTATTTTTGGCAACTCCGGCTGAAGTCTCCTTAGAACTAGCCCCTAAACTTTTAGAGGCTGGAGCCCACGTAATCGATCTGAGTGGGGCATTTCGTCTTACCCAGGGGACCCTTTCTGACCGGGTGAACGCTTATGAAAACTGGTATCAGCTCAAACACCCTTGTCCAGAACTCTTAGACATCGCCGAATACGGATTGATGCCATGGCTGGGGGAGCGTCCGGTGGTTTCCAGTGAGAAGCCACGTTTGATTGCTAATCCCGGCTGCTATGCCACGTCGGTCCTAATGGCCATCTTGCCGTTATTAAAGCGGGGGCTTATCGATCCCAGCACTCTAGTGATCGACGCAAAATCTGGCGCTTCAGGTGGCGGGCGAAAGGCTTCGGCCAATCTTCTCTTCACTGAGGTAGAGGGAGAATGCCTTCCTTATCGAGTGGGCAAACACCAACACCTTCCAGAGATTCGCAGTTTTGCCTCAGAGTTCTCTGGAAAGGCAATCGATCCCATGTTTACGACTAACCTTCTTTGCATTCGTCGGGGCATAATTTCGTCTATCTACGCAAAAGCGACTCAGAAACTGACCGAGAAAGACCTCTCAGTAGCGTTTGCAGAAGATTATAGTTCTTACGGTCTTGTGGAATGGGACTCCTTAAATGACCTCTCCGCCCGATCGTCGGCCTTCGCGCTTTCGCTGAAACGAGTCGTAGGCACCGGTTTGACCCGTGCTCTCTACCAGCTAGATGGCGATCGTATCTATCTTTTCTCTTTGATCGACAACTTGATCAAAGGGGCTGCCGGACAAGCCGTAGAAAATTTCAACCGCCTCTTGGGCATTCCTCTTGGAACCGGCGTTGAAGATTTAGAAGGGGTGCTATGACGCTCGGACCCGGAATCAACCGAACCGTACTGCCTCTTGGTTTTTTGGCTGGTGGAGTCAACAGTGGCGTGCGTCGGTATCGACCTGACTTGGGAATTATTATTTCTCAACGCGATGCCGTGGCAGCTGGTGTGTACACTCAAAATGAATGCCGTTCGGCCAGCGTTCTTTATTGTCAGGCTTTGACTCCTTCTGTTCATATTCGTGCCATTATTACCAACAGCGGACAGGCGAATGCGGCGACAGGTCCTCAAGGAATTCAGACGAATTTTCAAATGGCTGCGGCTACCGCGGAGGTGGTGGGTTGTGAGCCTAACCAAGTGCTGACGGCCTCGACTGGCGTAATCGGGGTGCCCCTTGAGATCGACAAAATAGTTCGTGCGCTGCCAGAGCTTGCTGAGCGCGCTTCCGATTCCGCAGAACCATTTGCCTTGGCAATTCTTACCACCGACTTGGTTCCCAAGACCGTCTCTACCGTGGTTAGGCTGAGTGGGGGGGACGTGCGGATCACGGGGATCTCCAAGGGGTCGGGAATGATCCACCCCAATATGGCGACCATGCTCGGCTACTTGCTGACGGATGCCATTTTAGACCCCCACGAAGCGCAGAGCCTTTTAAAGGAAGCTGCCGACTTGAGTTTTAACCAGATCAGTGTGGACGGGGATACCTCAACAAACGATTCGGCCTTTTTGCTGGCAAACGGGGCAAGTTCAGTCGGCCTGCAGACACGTGAGGATACAGATCTTTTTCGAAGCGTTTTGATTGAGGTAGCCCAAGTGCTTGCCAAGGCGATTGCTCGCGACGGGGAAGGCTCGACAAAGCTTATCGAAGTAGAAATGACTGGCGCGCCAAATGAATTGATGGCAAAAAAAGCCACTCGCGGCGTGACGGTAAGTCCGCTCATTAAAAGTGCGCTTCACGGAGAAGATCCCAACTGGGGTCGCGTGCTAGCGCGACTTGGGGCAGAGGGAGTCCCCGCTGTTTGTTTAGAGAAGATGGCCCTGTCACTTCAAGGTGTGCTTGTGATGGAAGACGGCGTTCCCGTCATTTTCGATAGGGAAGGGCTTAGAAAGCTCTTAAAGCGCGACACAGTGAATATCCTGGTCGAACTAAATTCCGGATCGGCCGGGGCCAAAGCATGGGGATGCGATCTTTCAGAAAAATATGTCGCCATTAATGCGGAGTACTCGTGATGCACTCTATGGATTCAGTCTTAACGGCTCTTAAGTATGTAAAGAAACTTTCCGGTGCCACGGTGCTAGTAAAACTAGGCGGCGCCGCCCTTAAAGATATTGATTCGTGCACGTCCTTATTTGAGGACATTGCACTCATGCGGTCAGTCGGCATTTCGATCGTGGCCGTCCACGGGGGTGGACCCATGATTAATGCCGAGCTGACCGCTAGAGGAATTGCCTGGGAATTTATTGACGGGCAGCGGGTAACCACACCCGAAGTGATGGAAGTGATTGAAAGCGTACTTGGCGGCGTGGTGAATCGTAAGATCGTTCGTGCGCTAAATTTGGCGGGAATACCGGCAGTGGGGTTGACCGGCGTCGAAGCCTCAACTCTGTCGTGCCGACCGGCGGGTCCCAAATTAGGGCAGGTGGGAGACATCCACGAAGTCGATGCCTCGCTGATCCAAACCATTCTTGGGGCAAAGACTAAAGACGGCCTTGGGGCGATTCCGGTCATTGCCCCCATTGGCATTGGGGCCGACAAGGACACCTTCAACATCAATGCGGATTGGGCAGCTAGCCGAATTGCGCAGTCCTTAGGAATCCAAAAAATGGTTTTTTTGACCGATCAAACCGGAATTCTGAATCCGCAGGGGAAAGTGATTCCTGAACTAGATGCGGGAGATCTGGAGGGGCTAATCCAATCTGGAACGGTCACCGGTGGAATGCTTGTGAAAACAAAAACCATTTTAGAGGCTCTAAAAAACGGGGTTGGTGCGATTCACGTTCTCGACGGCAAACGGCCGCACGTTCTAGCTGAAGAACTCTTTACTGAAAGTGGCGCTGGCACGGTATGCCGCCTGCGCTCCCGAGGTGAGTTGTCATGCTAACGAAACACCTTCTTACGGGGACGGAACTCAATCCCATAGAATTGCGCGGCCTGATGGCTCTTGCCGAAACCCTGCGCATGGAACGTGAGCAAGGTCTCATTCGTCGTGACCTGTTAGGAAAGAGCTTGGTGCTGCTATTTGAAAAGCCTTCGTTGCGGACCCACATCAGTTTCACTGTAGCTATGGAAGAACTCGGCGGCACCGTGATCGATAGTTTCTCTTTTAACCGAAAAAAAGAGGAACCGGAAGATGTCGGCCGCGTCCTAGCCGGATACTGCCACGCCATCATGCTGCGCACGCATGAGCATTCGGTTTTAGAACGGATGTCGGCTAAAACGAGAATTCCCGTGATCAACGGCCTTT
>JAYVQZ010000408.1:0-4774 GCA_043776735.1 Deltaproteobacteria bacterium
CGTGACCGGAAATTCTGCTCTCACCTACCAAGTGGCAGCCGTTCCCGGATTCAACTTAACCAGCGGTGTTAACACCATGGCGGTTGGCAGCTTTAAGGCCACGTGTAACGGCCATGCGGTTGGTGTGGCCATCAACGCTGCGGCGATGACGGCATGTTCGTTAGCCGCTGCTGGTGCCGACGACGTTTACATCGGCGCTACGCTTACCATCGGTGCTGCGCAGGCTACCGGCGTCTACGCAGGAACTTATACGTTCACGGTGACGTACGAGTAACCAGCTTACTAATCCAAACTAATTTTTTTAAAAACTATAAGAGGTACGTATGAAAAAGGATTGCTGGTCTAAGGCTAGTCTAGCTCATCGATTGGCGCTGGCCGCCGTGGTCATGACGGTGTCTTGGCAAAACAGCTACGCGGCTTCCACCGCAAGTGTCACTGCCACTGCAAATGCCGCTGTGGTAGCAAGCATCACGAACAGCGAAACTACTCAGTTGAATTTCGGCAGCGTAGCTGCCGGTGACGGTAGTCGTGTTGTGGATCCTGCGGCTGCTCCCTCATGGAGTGGTGCTTTCCGCGGCAAGTATCACGTGACGGGCAATTCTGCTCTCACCTACCAGGTCTCGGCAATTGCTGGATTCAACCTCACCAGCGGTGTTAACACGATGGCGGTGGGCAGCTTCAAGACAACCTGTAACGGTCATGCCGTAGGTGTGGACGTCTCTGCAGCGGCGATGACAGCGTGCTCTTTAGCCGCTGCCGGAGCCGACGACGTTTACGTAGGTGCTACGTTAACCATCGGCGCCGCGCAAGCCACTGGCGTTTATGCGGGAACTTATACGTTCACTGTAACGTATGAGTAACGCTGATAAATAAGTTTCAAACTCTGTGGGGTTTTGCAGGCGACTGCAAAACCCCACATGATTTTTTGCCTGGATTTTTTTGGTGGTGACTTATGAATCCCAAAAAACCTAGTTCATTCCGGCTTTGGTTAGGAAGTTTTATCCAGTTCCTGTGCGTCGGGGCATTACTACTCTCGGTGGTGGCTCGCGCTGGAGAACATTTCTTTTTAACTCCAAAAAGTGATGCCGGCCCCAATGCGACCTATATCCAATCCACAGCAAGGACACTTGGCGTGATTCAAGCTTCTCTAGTTTCGCGCACCATGGGGGCACAGATAAAATCGATGAATTTTGGTTTGGCGGTCCCCGGGGCGCCCGGGCAAACGATTAGTGCGATGGATAAGACCGATGCGGCAACCATGAAAATAAACGGAACGCCAAAGCAATGTGTGGTTCTTGCTTTTCCAAAAACGGCGCAGATGACATTGAAAACCAAGGGCAGAGCGCCCAGCTCCTCCGCTAGCATCGAAGTGAAAAACTTCCACAACAAATCTTCTTCGACCCTTGCGATACTGGACGACAAGGGATCGACATTGCAAAATGTGGGGGCCAGCATTGGACCTCTTGCAGGAAATCTTCCCCTCGGTTCCTACAACGGGTCTTTCACGGTTGACGTCATATTTCAGTAGGCCTCTCGCCTGTCGTTTCCTTGATGTGTTATTCTAGAAAAAATCCTCCATGAAATGCTGCAACTCTTACTTTAATTTTTTATTTTTAGGTGCCTTGGTTTTTAATGCGCCCACCGCATACTCGGCGTTAGTGGTATCGGTTACGCGGAACCTTGATTTTGGCGTCGTTGCCCCCAATGACGGAGCATACGTTATGCCAGCCGCCAGTGGAGCGATTCTTTCGATTACCGGGGGCAGCGCCAACCAACTGGTTACTTTTACGGCCCCTCTAAGCTCGGCCACGTTCACGATGGTCAACGGAGTGCAAAATATAGTCGCAAGTACATTGACCGCCAGCCCTGTGGCGTTAGGGGGGTGCTTTAACCTGGATGCCGCGGGAGCGGGCACCTACACTCTTGGCGCTACCCGGCCAGCTGTGGGCGCCGTGGTGAATGCGGGCAATTACTCCACCACGTTTACGGCTTCGCTACAAAAAGCCAAGGCGGGCTGTTCTGGAACCGCCGGGCCAACGGCTTCTGCTACTGTCACGGCGGTAGTAAAGGGAGTGATTTCCATCGCCCTTTCTGAAACGACTCAACTCAATTTCGGTAAAGTGGCTGCAGGAGATACCGCGCGAGTGATCGCTGCCGCTTCGGCGCCTACTTGTTCCTCGTGTGTACGGGGAGCGTTTGCCGTGGTCGGTGCAGTAAGCCAAAGCTATATCGTTAAAGCAATGCCCGCAGCCGCAACCCTCTCTAGCGGAGCCAACACGATGACAGTGAACGGATGGACCGCCGCGTGCAGCGGAGCTAGTGGCTCTTTGGCCTCCGACTTATCAGGCTGCGTGATGACGGCCGCGGGAACGGATACCGTTTATCTCGGGGGAACCCTTAACATTGGCGCCGCACAAGCCGCTGGTTCTTATTCGGGCACCTACACGTTTACGGTCGCCTATCAGTAGCTCACCTGATTCATAAAACAATGCGACGCACCATTGCGCGTGACTAGTCTTATGACCGCGGGACTGTTAGAATTTTCCATTATCCTTCGATCGGAGCCCCCTACATGAGATATCTGGCCTTAATCTTCCTCCTTGCCTACACCACAGCAGCTCGCGCTGATCTTCAAGTCTTCCCCACCCGATTGGTAATGTCGGATCAAAAGCGTGTAGTGAATCTCTCCTTGCGCCATCTAGGAGACAAACCGGGTACCTACAAAGTAAGCGCCATTTTTTTTCGGATGAAGGAAAATGGCTCTATGGACCCAGTCACCGATCCTACTGAATCGGAGAGATCCCTGGTTAAGCATTTAAAATTTTCGCCCCATCAAATTACCATCGGCCCTAATGCAGAACAGGTCATTCGCGTGATGTTCTCAGGCCCCGGTCAACTCGTCGAAGGCGACCATCGTGCCCACCTTCATATCGAACCTGTCGGCGAAGAGGAAAAGTCAGATGGCAATGATTCTGGAAAAGCTAAGTCGATTGAAATGCATATTAACGCGCGTTTGGCATTCGCTGTCCCTGTGATTTTTCACCACGGAAAAACAAGCTATAAAGCAAAACTCCAAAATGTGAAGCTACTAGGGGCGACCGATGCCCAGGCATTGGCTTCAGTGGATGTGAAATGGGAAGGCAACAGTTTCCCCTATGGAGACTTCTTCGCCTTTTTTACTCCTAAAGATGGGGAATCAACCCAAATTGGAGTGATAAAGGGAGTGGCGGCTTATTCTAACCCCAGGACCATCACGTTTCCTTTGACGGAAAAGAAAGACAAATTGGTCCACGGAAACTTAAAAATTGAGTTTCGCGAGCCTGAGGACAATGGCGGTAAAGTCATCGAAACCGTCGCTTCGCGATTGCCATAGTTTTCTTCCCCCTCCATTCTTTTGCCTGATGTCGCCCCCCAAACGCTACTAGGTTGGTAAGCGTCATTTCTGTTGGGGGATTTATGTTGAAGAAATGGATTCTCATCGAGGCCTTTGGTTCGCTCGGAATTTTTAAAAGCCACACCGCTCAAGCGGGCCAAAGGCTAGATATCGACGTTTACGAACTGTGTGCCAGAGACAGTAACGGAAATGAAGCCTGCGCGTTGCCGGTTCGACGGCAGGACGGGGCTTTTAATGACGCGGCGACCCTTCCGTTGGGCGGTCTGAAGGAAGGCCGGCTGCCCCCACCGCAGCCCAAGTTCGAACGCTTTTCCGATGAACCGCTAAAAAAATGTGCAAAAACAAATAACGGTCTCTGTCGGCTCAAGAGATTGTTTGGAAATTCCGATAATCTACTTGATGAGTTCAGAAACAAAGCATGGTCCGCGCCTTGTCGTGATTGAAGGCAAAGAGAAGGGGAAAGTAATTCCTCTCACCGAAGGAGTGGTCATAATTGGCCGTTCTAAGGGTGACGTTGTTATTCCGGACGCTCGGATCTCTCGTTCTCACGTTTCGCTTCATTTTGATGCTAAATCCGGTCGGCTCACCTTTGAAGATCTTAAGAGTTTGAACGGCACTCAGCTAAACGGCGAGACGGCGACCTCAGGTGACCTAAAGGATGGCGATCGGCTGCAAGTGGGAAATACGGTTTTAGATTGTCAGCTGGGATTGGCGGCAACTTCAAATCCGGAATTACCGCAGACACCCCCCAAACGAATTTCAAAAGAAACGGCAACACCCAAAGTCGCTCCGCCTCAAGCGTTCAACGTTGACTCTTTCGCCGATGCTCTGCGAAAAGAGCCGCAGATGCCCTCGGGCACTTGGGTGGAACCTTCTGAAATTGATACCCCACAACCCATGGCGGCTGCGGAAACTGAAGAAGCGCCCCGGAAAAAGGGGAACCTATTTTCTCGCTTTCGAAAAACTACTGGGCCAATACGCGGCCCCTCACGCACTATTCGTAATTCGTGTGCAGCCCTAATAGTTCTTCTTGTTCTCTATGCGTATCTTGGAAAAGAAAAAACGAATTTTGAAAAGCCCAAGTTGCCGGATAAAAACCTCTTTATTGGCGAGGGCAATCTCGACATCGACTCTGAGATCAAACGTCTTCAAAGCGCTGCCGAAGCTCAGCCAGAAAACTCAGAGAATTTAGTACAGTTGGGAAAACTTTATTCTAAACAGGGGCGATTTGAAGAAGCGCTAGCGGTCTTAAGAAAGGCCCGCGCGATGCCCAATGTGACTCCACTGGTTCACGTTCGTCTGATACAGGCGTTTTTGCGCACCGGACTATCTCAAGAAGTGGAAGGCGAGTTAAATGCCTTAGACAAAGCCATTCGCGAA
>JAYVQZ010000409.1:0-4742 GCA_043776735.1 Deltaproteobacteria bacterium
CTTCTTCTTTTTCTTTATTCTTATCTTTATTAGCTAACGCCTTATCTAACATGTTCTTGAGATCTTCTTTTTTCTCTGCCTCTTTGTTGCTTTTGCTCACGTTGTTCATCGTCAGATCGCCGGCATCTCCAAACTTCGTCTTATTCATTTGGCCGGAAGGATCAACTTTGGAGCCAGTGTCCTCTTTTTTCTCAGGAGACTTCTGTTTTTCAGAGTCTCTATTTCGACTCTGTGCCTGAGCGGTTAACGAATCCATGCTCGCCATCGACTTGCCAAGACTATTCCTCTTGGCCGTAAGCGCGTCCAGCGTCCCTATAACGCTCTTGGCGTTACCTAAGCTGGATAATGATAAAGTGCTCGTCGAATCTTGGTTCATTAGCCCGTTGGCCAACGGATTTGAGCCTGTTGCATTTCCTTCGCGGTCACCAGACAGTTCACCCACGCGATCACTTCCCGCCTCTTTACTTGAAGGGGGAACCACAGAGGCCCAAGCACCAGACGTCGGTCGGCTTTCAGGAATCGGTGGAGTGACCACGGCTTCCGTTTTGCCACCGTCACGACTATTCACCGCATCGGCAATCGCCGGATGAGCTGCCGAATAAACCTCTTGGGCTTGACCAAGGGTTTTTTCAAGTCCACCTAACTGATTCATTAAAAAACTGATTGGATTCTCGTTGCTTCCTACAGACTCTAAATCACGGGAGGCCTCGTCGACCTCTCCGGCAAAGGCAGGAGAGTAGGAGCAGAGCACGGCCGTCAATAAAAGAGAGCTCATCCATGAGCTTCGCACTAATTGTGACTTCTTGCCGAGCACTTAGGTTCCTCAAACGTCCAAAAAAATAGGGAAAGCCGCACAGAAGTCGTACTAGCCACAGGACAAGCCTGCAGACGGATGTCGGCCTACACTAGATCAGACCACTAGAATGCAAGATCTCGACCGTTTCACGATGAGCGAGAACTTACGGTGTTCAGACAGGTGAACTTGATCGGAATACAGACGAACGCGTAGCAAATATTGTCACCTCGCCCGACAGCTTCACCATTATTGCGATGCCAAAAGGGTTGCCGCAATTCCTGCGGAATCTCACAATGACGGGGCGACGAGAACATGCCTTCTAGCCTCCAGTCGACCCGGTATTGCTTGGCTTAGGGCTATAGGAAGTCGAAATGAAAAACTGATAGCCGCGTTCCTTCGAATAGCTACAACTAACGTTATCGTAGTAGAGGAAACCCTGGTTAGTTCGCAGCCCGTTTGAGCCGTTTTTCTTCAGTAAATCGAAGATCGCTTGATACCGCGCCATTTGCCTTTGGTAGCTAGCTTTTCCCTCCACAGTATTCTCCGTAGGGGCCTTGCAATGGTTTTTAAACAGCAGCCAATGGAAAGTCAGGTAGTCGAGCGCCTTTCGCTCATCCCTATTAGGGAGATCGGCATTGCCCACGGCTTTTGCTAGCACCTCGATTATCTGGGGCGAAGGAAAGGGAGTGTAAAGGGCTCCGATCAAGGCATGCGAGGCCCGATTGCTGAAATCACTGATCACCGCCAGAGGATCGGCGCCTGCGGCAAACAATGCCGGAAGAATTTCGCTGGCGTAGTTTTCCCAGTCTTCCCGTTTTTCAAATCGCCGTCCGAGTTTATCCCGATTCACGATGTAGCCAATCGGGGAATAGTGATTTCGGAGTGTTTTAAAATTTAAATGTGACCTAATCAGTGGGCTCTGAAGTGCCGCCACCACAAAACTGGCATCCTTCGAATCAATTAACGCGTAGGTGACATCACCCAGATTCGGGGAGTCGTTCAATAGCCGTTCGGTGAGTGGCAAATTTTGATGAGACAAAGCCAACTGCAGTAATTCTTCAAACCGCTGCGCGGGAATTCCGCTGGTAATCAGTTCGAAAACGGTCGCGTTGTCCTTATTTTTGATCGCCTCTAAGCACGCCTTCCAATTGCTTTCTCTTCGATTGGCCTCTTTTGCCGCCACTTGGGCCGCTGCAATTACCGCTAATTCTTTAGGAGTGGGCGGATAGGGAACTAATACGGAGCTAAGCCACTCTTTGACGCCGCGACAATCATCCCCTTTTCTGGGCGCAACCTCGTAGGAGACCGAAATGCGGTAATGCCCTATTGAGCCATGCGGCATCAATGAGACTTCGGCACTGAGATTCTTACGGTAGTCTCCCCCTTCAAGGGCGCCGTAGCCTATCGCGCCGGTGCCAGGGGTTCTGCCCAGACCCCAGGTCTCACAACCAAAACTTCCCGTGACTCCCTCAGTCTGAAGTGCAGTGCCTTTGCGTTTCATTGCGGGGAAGCGTTTAAAGTCGAGTGAGACGGGGCCGCTTAGACTTAGAATTTTCTTTCGATCCTCAGAAAGGTTTACCACCACTATTTTTCCGTCCACCTCTCCTCGGTAACGAGGCTCGAGTTCCGCAAATGGATTGAGTTCCCTCTGCAATTCAAATCCGTCGGCGATGGCCATTCCCACCCAAGCCGAGAATTCATTCCCATGGCCGAAGTGGTGCGCGGTATCTCCAATGAGGGTTTCCCAACGTTGCCGTTCAGTGACCGTCCCGCAGTCTTTCCTAGAAATCTTAATAGGGCTGCCGGGCGTTAGCCCCGTATGTCCACAGGTGCCTTCAGGATTGCTTTCCTCGATCCCAGCGAAAATGACTTCGCTATCAGAGAGTTCCTTCGCCATTTTTTTAAATGTGCTTTCCCCCTTTTCGTCCACTTGGGAGAGCCAGGTAATGACCTCCAGGGGAGCGGTTTTAAGGAGGTACATCGCCTTTATTTTGGATAAAATTTGGATGGAATTTTGTTTGGAGCGCCGCCACTCGTTTTGATAGGGGTCTCCGTGGGGACTGGGCTCTTGCGCCAAGGCCAAAACCGAAAGCATACCCATCCCAACCGCCAGAAAAACACGCATGCTACGCCTCCACTAAGAGTAATGAGACCGATCAATACCGCGTTGCATTATCTTAATCCAGTGAGGAAGTTTCTATTGTGGGGAGAAAAAACCAACTGACTAGAATTGAGCCCAAGCGCCACTAAAGAATTAGTGACGTATCGTGCGGAAAATTAAAAAGCCCAGATTCGGTTCGAGTCCCGGCTTCAGTTCTGTGGTTGGAAAGTTCACAGAGAACTACTACCGAGCCGGGAGGTCGGTCGTTGCCGCAAGCGTCGTTAAGACACGGACCACCGATACCATTTCAATGGCGGCATCCACGCAATCGATGCCTTTATTGCCCATAACTCCGCCACTGCGAGCCATCGCCTGCTCTTCATTCTCGGTGGTGAGAACGCCAAAAATAACAGGAATTCCGGACTCCAAAGTTATCTTCTGGCAGCCGTCACTTACCTGCTGGCAGACGTAATCAAAATGCGGCGTATCTCCACGGATCACGGCGCCTAAGGCCACTACGGCACGAAACCGATCGCTTTCCACCGCCAACTTAACCGCCAAAGGGATTTCCACCGCTCCGGGAACATGCACCACGGTGATTTGCTTTTCATCGGAAAAACCAAGCTTCCTTAACCGCCCGAGTGCACCCGCAAGGAGCTTAGAAGTCACTTCTTGGTTGAACCGTGAAACGACCAGGGCAATATTAAACGGAACGGGCACGGCCTTTTCAAAATCGACGACTCTCATCCAAAAATTCCTCTTATAAGGGGAGGCTCAACATGTGGCCCATCTTATCTCGCTTTGTCATCAAGTACCGCAGGTTAGAATCGGTCGGTTCAGACTCAATGGAAACTCGTTCTACAATCTCAATGCCAAATCCCTTTAGCCCAAATATTTTTTTGGGATTATTAGTAAGCAACTTAATTTTGCCAAGCCCCACCTGATGGAGAATTTGTGAGCCAATTCCGTAGTCACGACTATCCGCTTTAAAACCCAATTTCTGGTTGGCTTCCACCGTGTCTAGACCCCCATCTTGTAGCTGATAGGCCTTGATCTTATTCATAAGGCCAATGCCTCGTCCCTCTTGGCGCATGTAGAGAAGCACTCCGCCTTGCTTCCCTATTTGAGCTAAAGACGCTTGGAGCTGCCATCCGCAATCACAACGGGAAGAACCAAAAACATCTCCAGTCAGACACTCCGAATGCACCCGGACAAGGGCCGGAGTTTCGGGGGAGATTTGGCCGCGCACTAGAGCCGTATGCTGTGCCCCGTCAATTTGGCTTTCAAATACTTTAAACTCAAAATCTCCCCACGGCTCGATGGGCATGCGGGCAGAGGCGATCTCTTTTACCAAGCACTCGTTCTCCATTCGGTAGGCGATGAGCTGTTCGACTGAGACAATCTTTAGATTATGGTTTTTGGCAAATACGGTGAGATCGGGAATCCGCGCCATGGTGCCGTCTTCGCGCATGATCTCGCAGATCACAGCAGCAGCACGAAAGCCTGCCATTTTGGCCATGTCTACACTGCCCTCGGTTTGCCCTGCGCGAACCAAGACTCCCCCATCTCGGGCGCGAAGAGGGAATACGTGTCCTGGTTTTACTATATCGCTAGCCCGGCTCTCTGCAGAAGCCAAAAGACCAATTGTGTGAGCCCTGTCGTGCGCCGAAATCCCCGTGGTGACTCCCTTGGCAGCCTCCACCGACACCGTAAAGGCGGTTCCAAAACGAGAGGAGTTCTCCTCCACCATCATAGGGATGCCGAGTCGCTCTAAATCTTCCTTAGCCATCGACACACAGATAAGCCCACACGCTTCCCGTGCCATGACGTTGATGCTCTCTGGGG
>JAYVQZ010000410.1:0-18555 GCA_043776735.1 Deltaproteobacteria bacterium
TTGTCTAGGGTAACCACGGGGACCGCCTGTCTTAGGTTTAATGGGTAACGATACCGCGGAATTCTTGTTTATGGGACCACTTTGGGCTAAAGATCCAGCCATTATGGCAGACAAACCGATTTCCCAATTCATCGAAAAACACTACCGGCATTTCAATGCGGCAGCCCTTGTAGACGCGGCCAAAGGCTACAACAAGCACTTGGAACAGGGAGGGCAGATGTTCCTAGCCATGGCCGGTGCTATGAGCACAGGTGAGCTGGGGATCTCTCTTGCTGAGATGATCCGTAAAGGTAAAGTTCACGCAATTTGCTGTACCGGTGCCAATCTTGAAGAAGACGTTTTCAACCTGGTGGCCCACAAGTCTTACAAGCGCATCCCTAACTATCGTGATCTAACACCGCAAGATGAGACTGAGCTTTTGAGCCACCATCTAAACCGGGTTACTGACACCTGCATTCCTGAAGAGGAAGCCATCCGAAAGATTGAGCACGTTATCATCGAAGAGTGGGAAAAGGCCTCCAAGACTGGGGAACGTTATTTCCCGCATGAGTTCTTCTACAAAATTTTGCTCGCAGGAAAGCTGAAGGCTGAGTATGAGATTCCGTCTGAAAACAGCTGGCTGCTTGCCGCTGCCCAAAAAAACCTGCCTATCATAGTTCCTGGTTGGGAGGATTCCACCTTAGGAAATATTTTTGCCGCTCGTTGCATGGAGGGGAAAATAAAGCCCATCACGATGAAGTCCGGCATTGAGTACATGATCGAACTCACCAAATACTATGAGCCCAATTCACGAAAGGCTAATGGCGTAGGCTTTTTCCAGATCGGTGGCGGTATTTCGGGCGATTTTCCGATCTGCGTCGTTCCCATGCTCAATCAGGATCTGCTTAAGAACGTCCCCGTGTGGAGCTATTTCTGCCAGATCAGTGACTCGACTACGAGTTACGGCTCCTATTCGGGCGCGGTTCCGAACGAAAAAATTACCTGGGGCAAGCTGGATATCGAGACTCCAAAATTCGTAATCGAATCGGACGCCTCGATAGTGGCGCCTCTGATCTTCGCTTACGTGCTTGGATGGTAAGTCCCGCTCTTCGGGTCGACAATTTAAAGAAAACCTACCGAGGCGGCAGAACCGTCGATGCCGTCAATGGAATCTCCTTTGAGGTAAGTCCCGGAGAGTGTTTTGGTCTTTTAGGTCCCAACGGGGCTGGAAAATCCACCACCATCAATTGCGTGATAGGATTTTACCCGCCCACCACGGGTACCGTTACGATCCTGGGATTCAATGTCCATCAGGAGCCCAAAAAAGCACGCACGTTACTTGGGGTCTGCCCACAAGAGGACACTCTTGATACGGATTTCACCGTCGTGGATCAGCTAGTAAGGCATGCCACCTTCTTTAAGATTGAGAAGGAGGAGGCAAAGCGGAGGGCCAACGAATTGCTTCGTCGTTTTGGACTGTCGGACAAAGCAAAGGAGTTGGTGGAAAGCCTCTCCGGCGGAATGCGCCGTAGGCTTCAAGTCGCTAGGGCTCTTATCTCAGAACCCAAAGTACTGGTGCTTGACGAACCGACAACGGGTTTGGACCCCGACGCCAGGCGCACGCTTTGGGATATTCTTGAGCACCACCGATCGCGCGGCTTAGCTATTCTTCTTACTACCCATTACATGGAAGAGGCCGAACGGCTCTGCGATCGAATTGCCATTATCCACGGTGGCGTCATTCTTGATGTGGACACTCCCCGTGCCCTAATTCAGAGGCACGTAAAAAAAGAGTGGGTAGAAGAAGAAATTCGACCTGGTGTTAAGTGGAAACGGCCAGCCAATCTCGAAGACGTTTATCTTACCGTCACCGGAAGCCGTTTAGCGGATACGTCGGCATGAAGGAATCCTTCTGGGCAATCCGCTGCGTCTGGTTTAGGTACTTCGACGTTTTTAAAAAGAATATTTTATACAGCATGATGACAACGGTTTTGGAGCCGTTGCTCTATTTGGTTTCCTTTGGTTTTGGACTGGCCAGCATGATCAATGAAATGCAATTGGATGGACACCCCGTTACCTACCGGGCTTTTGTACTCTCCGGCTTTGTCGCCCAGACGGTTCTGTTTCAGGGTTTTTTTGAAGCCGCTTACGGCGGTTTTGTGCGTATGCACTACCAAAAGATTTTTAAAGCGATGGCCACGACACCGGTAACTTTAAGCGAAGTTCTTTGGGGCGAACT
Organism: Deltaproteobacteria bacterium; assembly: GCA_043776735.1. Classification (GTDB taxonomy): domain Bacteria; phylum Bdellovibrionota; class FAC87; order UBA2466; family UBA2466; genus JBGSST01. The sequence goes on from JAYVQZ010000410.1 coordinate 2,219, forward strand.
TATTTGGGACGCCACCAAAGGGACGCTCTCGGCCTCAACAGTAATTCTTATCGGAGTTTGGCTAGGAGACTTCTCTCCTTTGGGCGGTTTGATGCTTTTGCCTCTGTGTTACCTCTTCTCAATGATTTTTGCCGGACTTGGTCTTTGGGTAGCCTCGCTGGCTAATACCATTGAGAACTTGGCCTACCCGCAATACCTATTAGTCTTTCCCATGTTTCTGTTCTGCGGCGTTTATTTTCCTTTGGATCGCCTCCCCAAAATTGCCGCCACCCTGACATGGTTTCTTCCGCTCACCCCAGTGATCACTATCGTTCGCGGATTTTTGTTATCGGCAAGCGTCCCCTGGTATGCGCCATTGTTGGCGGCATTCTGGCTTATTTTTCTCCCCCTCGTGGCGCGAGAGTCGATGAAACGTCGGCTGGTTAAATAGATCTATCACAAGCCTGAAGGGCGCGACGGCAATCTATGTCGCGCCACCTCGCCCTTATCCTTGTTTTAAGGCTGGGAGTTGATGGCTTTTGCCTGAGGCAAACAGGCTCCATACGAAGATAAGTAGGCGCTCGACAGGCTCTTAATTTCGGCCTTCTCATCAATCGAGTATTTGTAGAGGTATCCGCTACTGTCACAGACAGCCAACAGCGTGAGCCCATTTACCCTGGCTTTATTCTGGCGAAGTAAAACAGCCTGTTCTTCGCAACTTTGAGTGCTGCTCAGGTACTTACTCTCGCTTTTGCTTACCCCAGCAGGACCGAGAGTTTCCATTTTTAAGTATCCCGAGGAATCACAAAGGTAGGTCACGATAACCGAGCTGGTGGCAGCGCCAGGCTCCAGCCGTTTGGCTACTTCTTGAAGAAGCTGGCGATTACTCGCCTGCTCTAAATCCACCGCCGAAGCGCCCAATGTGCTTAAGATAAGAACCAAAGAAAGAATAGATTTCACGCGTACCCCCTACTAGGTCTGTTGATAACAAACTCGGAAATAAATAGACAGTAACTACTTCAGAAAAGGCGAAGCCATCTTAACAACTGCATCCGCCCAAACCGCAGTGCCGTTTAAGGAAGGAACCATAAAGAGGTCTTCCCCCCCATGACGCAAAAACTCCTCTTTTCCGCGAATTTGAATCTCTTCCAAAGTTTCCAAACAGTCGGCCACAAAAGAGGGGCTGATCACAGCCAAACGTTTCACCCCTTGGCCGGGAAGGTCTCGATAAAACTGATCGGAGTGAGGCAATATCCAAGGCGTACGTCCCAGGCGTGACTGAAAGCCAACGAGGTACTGATCCGGTTTCAAATTTAAAAGCCCCACCAAGGATCGGACCGTGGCATAGGACTGCGCGCGATAACAATCCTGATTGGCATCCACGATACGATCGCAGCAATCTGGCTTTTGGCAGCACAACGTTCCCGTTTTGTCGGTCTTTTTAACCTGTCTTTCGGGTAGCCCGTGAAAACTAAAAAGAACTTTATCCCACGCAATTTTTTTTAAAAACGGGGAAGAGATTCCAGCAACCGCCTCGAGGTAGGACGGATGATTGTAAAACGGCGGAACAAAACTGACCGGTCCGATAAATCCTTTTTCCTTTAGAATCCGGTTTACCGAAAAGATCGCGGTCTCCGTGGCGGCAAGTGAATACTGTGGATAAAGAGGAAAAACCGCCAAAGAATCGACTCCCTGGGCCAACAGACTAGAAATGGCTTTTTCTAAACTGGGATTTCCATATCTCATCCCTAGTTCGACAAGGAGAGGCGCTTTAGAACGCTGTCGAACCGCCTCTTCCAATTGGCGGCTAAAAACCATCAACGGAGACCCTTGTTTGGTCCACACTTTTTTGTAGAGTTCTGCGGAAGCGTGCTTCCTCCTTGGAACCACAAGGACATTCACAAGCAACCATCGCAGCGGCGCCGGGATGTCGATGACAAAAGGATCAGATAAAAACTCAGTGAGGTAACGACCGACATCCCCTGGTTTAGGAGATTCAGGAGTTCCTAAATTGACGAGAAGAAGGGCCGGCTTTTTCGACAACATGCGGCCAGCTTACCTATTTGAGGAAAAACTGTCCACGGGACTGACGCCCCCTAAAAAATCTACAGGAATTCGAACGGGGTTAATATTTTATTTATATATTATCAAATACTTAACCTGTATTCCTCCGGTACGCCTTTTGCTTAATAAAGAATTGGCCACACCCAAACGTTTTTAAGGAGCTCGCCGCATGAAGTCTCTTTTTGCATCCCTCTTAGTCTTGACCGCACTTTCTAGCGCTCATGCGGAGAGCAACACTTTTAAAGTTGATAAGACCATGAACTACGACGCGGCCGGAGCCAAAGACGAAGACGACGCTAATAAGACGTATATTGATTATTATAAAAGCGCCGCAGGCGGGAATATTCCAAATGCCATCAACGCGGGACAGGCTTATGCCGCAGCCCTGGCCAAGGGAAAGGGCGGCACAACGCTGGATGCCCAAATGAACGCGCGCGCCACGTACCTCCCTAATGCCAATAGTGAGTCTCCAAACCCCAATGCCATTGGCCAGTGTTACAAACGCACTCTCTTAGCCGGTGGCACTAGCCAAATCGATGCCGTTCCTTGTAACGGAGGAAGTTACCAACAGACTGGCAGCAGTTACGTTGGGGCTCAGGTTTTGGATAACTCCAAACAAGAAGTTGCCAAGGATTGGCGCTCTGATGGCCCGTTCCCGCAAAACCTGGCAAAGACGGCTCCTAAAAACTAACTTCCTGCTCCAATTAATTTCCCGCTCCCAACCGTACGGGAGTTCCGTGCAGCGTTGTCGCTTGGTCAACAGTTTCCCATTTCAGCATTGAACTTCGGCAGATTTCAAGAGTACGTTACGCTCTAAATGGCAAACGTAATCATCGACGAGCGGGGAAAGAACAAAGAAGAAATCGAAGCGATGGAGGTGGCCGAAGCCGCCCGCGAACAGGATTGGGAACATCCCAGTTTTGTCGCCGATCTTTTCATGGGAAAAGTTCAGTGGAATTCCCTACTCCCTTTTCCTCTGCAATCCGATGCCGACCGCGCGGCAGGAGATCCTTTTTTAAAATCTCTAAAAGAATTTTTTGATAAAGAAGTCGACCCAGACAAAATCGATTCCGATGGTCTGATTCCCGATTCTGTTTTAAATGGTCTGGCAAAACTCGGCGCCTTTGGCGTGAAGATTCCCAAAGAGTACGGAGGACTGGGCCTCTCGCAAACTAATTACGCGCGCGCTATGGCGCTCATCGCTGGGTATTGTGGATCGACGGCCGTTACTGTCTCCGCACATCAGAGCATTGGCGTGCCTCAGCCTCTCTTGCTCTTTGGCACGCCAGAGCAAAAGAGCAAGTACCTTCCGCTTTTTGCTCAGGGGGCTATTTCCGCTTTCGCCCTGACCGAACCCGAGGTGGGTTCCGATCCCGCTCGGCTATCCACCACGGCAACACCCACTCCGGATGGAAACCACTACGTCATCAACGGAACGAAGCTGTGGTGCACCAATGGCGCTATTGCTGACATCATTGTCGTGATGGCACAAACCCCTCCCGTTATCGTGAAGGGAAAAGAGAAGAAACAGATAACTGCGTTCATTGTTGAAAAATCGATGCCGGGCTTTGAAGTGCTCCACCGCTGTCGCTTCATGGGTTTGCACGGAATTCAAAATGCGCTTCTTAAATTCACCGACATGAAGGTCCCCAAGGAAAATATTATTCTGGGGTTGGGCAAAGGATTGAAGCTTGCTCTCGTTACTCTAAACGCCGGCCGCTTGAGCCTTCCGGCGGGTTGTGTGGGGGCCGGACGAAAGGCGCTTGAAGTGGCTCGCGTTTGGGGCCAGGAGCGGGTTCAGTGGGGCGCGCCTATTGGAAAGCATGAGTTTGGCGCGGCAAAGATAGCTAGTCTGAGCGCAAACCTTCTTGCCATCGAAGCGGTTACTTGGCTCTCTTGCCACTGGAATGACAGCCACGATCGTGACATTCGCTTAGAAGCGGCCATGGCCAAGCTCTTTAGCACGGTTCGCTGGGAGCACATGGTTCAAGAAACACTTCAACTTCGCGGAGGCCGTGGTTATGAAACCGGTCCTAGCCTGGAGGCGCGCGGAGAAAAGAACATTCCGGTGGAACGTTGGGTGCGTGATTCGCGAATCAATCAAATCGTGGAAGGCACCAACGAAATTTTAAAGCTTTTTATTGCCCGCGAAGCCTTAGACAGCCATTTGAAAGTGGCAGGCGACGTTCTTAACCATAAATTGCCGATGGGGAAACGTTTCGTGGCCGCGATCAAAGCGGCGTGGTTCTACGCGTTTTGGTATCCAAGGCAATGGCTAGGAGCCATTCCCCTCCCCACCGGACTAGACTTAGCGCCAACCCTTCAGGGGCACGCCAGCTATGTGCGAACGACGTCACACCGGTTGGCTCGCTCCACTTTCCACCTCATGGCCCGGTTTGGACCAAAGCTGGAAAAACGGCAAATGCAGCTTGGTCGAGTCGTGGATATTGCGACAGATCTATTCGCCATGGCGGCTTCCCTAAGTTACGCCGGTGATCGTAGAGGAAAGCCGGTTCTTTCTGGCGGCGTAGAATCCGCCGATCTGTTTTGTCGAGAGGCTCGGGAAAGAATTGAAATCCACTTCGCCCGCTTAAGCTGCAATTACGATAAAGAAGCAAACCAACTAGCCAGGAAAGTGGCTGAAGGACAGCTCATCTGGCAGGAAAAAGAGCTGTAAAAGCAGCCCCATTCACCGTCACCCTGACACCTATTTACCGTCATTTTGAGATTAAGCAGGAATTGTTGCAACCTTAGGGCACCCAGCCGCACGGTCTATTTCCGAATCGACGAACGCTTTTGCCGTCGAAATTTCTCCGCAACTCCAAAGAGCGCCGCGAAGAGAACAAACGCAACCAATCCCCAGGCGAGAACAATTTTGGAGAGTTCCCAAGCAAGCGCCTGTTTTCCCAACCTCACGACTTGGTAAGAATCCCCCCGCCGTTCAATAGAAAAAGCTGCCAACGACCCTTCCTGGGTCCCGGTCAAAAGGCGAGATCCAAAAGCTTCGCTTGTGGCATGAAACTCATCCGTGGGGACTGAAAACTTCTCGTCCATTATCTCGTGGGAAACCACAGCTCCAAATTCTTTCACCGCAGCCTCGCTTTTCTTTCGGAGTTGGGAAGCCGCTTCATTAAATGGCGTAGAGGGGGCGGAGGGGGATTGCTGATGAAAAACTGACGGCCGTTGTCCAGGATCGGGAACGGGGACGATTTGGGCAAAAAGGGGTCTGCTACCAAGAAAGCCCAGCAAGAGGAAAGTCAGTGTTGAGGGGGTCATTTCCCTTTAGGAATGCAGGCCTGTTGCCACTTTTTCGGCGCGCCTCAACAGGCCGTATACTCACAGAATTCAGAGAGGTTAAGCCCCTAATCACGTCAAATAAATGTAACGCAATTGGCCATCTCGATCGCTCAAGTAATGGAACCTCTTGGAAAATCCGTTGAAAAAGTCGATTTTATGGCGTCTCAGAGAATGACATTTCCTCAGAGGGTACCGAAACCACTGGAGAAAAAAGCGCCATCACATTGGGGTGAAAAAAAGTTCGTCACCTGGAGAAGGTTCGTACAGCTGTAAAAACGTTGGTTCCTCTCTTGCAACATAGTTGGCTCACGGGACGGGACGCTCAACACTTTTCGCAATTCGACCGATATCGCTTTAGGAGGCACGATGAAGGCCCTGCAAGTTATTTTTGGAATTTGTATGTTATCGATAGTGGCCACGGCTGACCCTGTGGAGGTTGTGCTGTCGACTAAGATCACTGGCGTCAAAGATGCCAAGAGCCTTCAGAACTACGTGCTGAAAGGAAACAAAGCCCGCGTGTACGCCAAGGTGCAGATTCACGCCAAAGGTTATTCCAACCAAGGCTTGCGCCAATGGTTAGAACGCCGCCTCCCCGGAAACGTGGACGGCTTTTTTGAGCGGGAAGACAAAGACTCGGGCCTTTCCGTTCGATATAAACCGGTGGCCTTCAAGCTTCGTAGACAGGAGATTTTCTGCTCTGGCGGTGCTTCTCCAGAATATGAAGTCTGCCATGCCGACTATGCAGTTTCTAACGCGAACGCGGTAGACATTCCAGGCGGCGAGGGCGGCGAACACATGGTGACTTTGCAGATGCTGCCCCCGGCCAACGACTTTCGCGTGAAGATGGCAAAGGGCGCCACCAAGAGCTATTTTGTTCTGGCCGGAGATCCCAAACTCTCGCGCTTTGGTTTTGCCGGCGGCAGCGACCACTAGACTTAGGATTTCTTTTCTAATAAGCCTGGGCTCCTTGAGTTCAGGCTTTTTTTTATTCACACAGCACGACTCAGTGCGGCACTCTGGTTTCTTGCTCCCCTCCTCAGAGAGCGATATCCTTAATAAAGCTCGTCTTTTAAGTTAGATCTTCCAACAGCACAACTTTAGGGAATCCACATGGTGAAGAGAACACACCTCCTTGGTTTCATCGCCCTTTTCTCTTCTCTCGCTATGGGAGAAACCAACTGGACTGGCGGTGTCAGACCTGGTGGTGGTGGTTTTTACCTTTCAGCTCCCGATCAAGGTTTCAATCTTAACTTTTTAGGTTACGGCCAATTCGGCGCGACGGTATTCGACCCGAGCTACCGTTTTGTTCGCCCTGACGCTCCCTTTGATTTCAGTCTGCGTCGAGCTCGACTCACCACATTGGCCACCGTCCATCGCGATGTGGAATTTATGGTCGAATTGGGAACACCGACGATGCGAGCCATTCCCTCCACGGTTCCCTCCACAACTCCCCCCGACTTTGGTCTTGTGGAAGCTCGAGTCTCACTCAATGTTTTTGAAGACTGGTTTCAACTCCGCGTCGGCAAATTTACCGGACCGTTTTCCCGTGAAAACTCAAAGTCGGCTCGCAATTTGGATTTTATCGAACGCGCCAACATCCTTAGTTCACTGCTATTGGCTCCCGCGCTAGACACCCAACTTGGGGCGATGTTCTTTGGACGGGCTGCTGCTGGAATCGTAAACTATTACATCGGCATTTTTAACGGCAATGGCACTTCGATCGCGTCCGCTAGCGACAACAACGCCTATAAGGAAATTCAAGCAAAGTTGGAGTTTCACCCCCACAAAAATATGATGTTTGGTTTCGGCTATGACACCGATCATATGCCAGCGAGCCCGTTTTCCCTTGTAGATCACTCCCTAACGCCCATTCTGGCCGCGAATGTTTCCAATCGACGCCACGGCCTTGAAATCGATTGGGACTTGCAAGTGGACTGGTTCTCTTGGAAGAACGAAATTCTCTTTTTTGCTTTCCCCGATACCTTGTCACTTAGCAATTACGTCAGAGCCCTGGTTGGTGGTTACAGTCAGTTTGGATTTCAAGTGGCTGGTGATACCGATTTTGGGCTTCAGATATTGGGCCGGTACGAATATTCAAAAATCCTGATGCACAGTTCTTTTGAACTTCACTCGATGATGATTGGGTTTAATCTCTTCATTAATTCCAACCTCACCAACATGATTAACTACGTTTGCGAGTACAACCCCACCGGTTTAGGTGGAGGAGGCCATTATGGAAGCACCGGTTTCCACCATATCCTACTGGAACAGCTGATGGTCCGATTCTAGCTCTCCCTTCTTAGACAGAGACGTCATTGCAATCCTGGCGGTTGCCAGTCACTTTGGTTTCCGCTCTACTCTTCCCCATGTTGAATAAAGACCCGCTGAGCTGGCGCTATCCAGCCATTACCCCTTACCAGACCGGTTTTCTCAAAGTCTCTTCTATCCATGATGTTTATTGGGAGGAATCAGGAAATCCCAAAGGGAAGCCAGCTGTCTTTGTGCATGGCGGCCCTGGCGGCGGCACGGATGACAAGCACCGCTGCTTCTTTGACCCCATAAAGTACCGAATCATTCTGTTTGACCAAAGGGGCTGCGGAAAAAGTAAGCCCTTTGCCTCCTTGGAAGAAAACACCACCTGGCATTTGGTGGAAGATATGGAGCTGCTTCGAAAACATTTGAGCATTGAAAAGTGGCAGGTCTTTGGGGGATCTTGGGGAAGTACCTTGGCTTTAGCCTACGCCGAGACCCACCCCGAGCGGGTAAGCGAATTGGTGCTTAGAGGGATTTTTCTTCTGAGGAAAAAGGAAATCGACTGGTTTTATCAAAAAGGGGCGGATGCCATTTATCCTGATGCCTGGGAACGGTACTGGAATCACATACCGGTAGAGGAGCAGGGGGACATGGTCACGGCCTATTACAAACGCCTAACCTCCCCTGTCAAAGAGACCCAGCTTGCCGCAGCTAAAGCCTGGAGTGTCTGGGAGGGGGCCACTAGCCGGCTGTTTCCTGACAACAGCATGATTGATTCCTATGAGAGCGATGACTTTGCCACGGCCTTTGCCCGAATTGAGTGCCATTACTTCACCCATAAAGGTTTCTTTGACCGTGACGACTATCTGCTCCATAACGTGGGTAAGATTCGGCACATTCCAACGGTTATCGTTCAGGGGCGTTATGATGTAGTCTGCCCCATGGATAGTGCCTGGGCCTTACACCGGGCTTGGCCTGAGGCCGAGCTTATTGTGGTCCCCGACGCAGGTCATTCGGCCTACGAACCGGGTATCTCGAAAGCCCTGGTTTCGGCAACAGACCGGTTCGCCGGACCACGAACTTGAGCTTTCGCAAAAAAATTCATGGAATTAAGACTGTTTTGCAGCTAAAACATCTTTTTCTTAAGAGGGAGTCCTAGTGTCAGAATTTAGAGTTGGCGTGCGGGTTCGAGATGGAGAACCCTTTGATATCGCCTTGAGAAGATTCAAAAAAGACTGTGAAAAGTCGGGTATTCTTTCCGATGTTCGTAAGCACGAAGTTTATGAAAAACCTTCGGTTCGCCGTAAGAAGAAGTCGATTGCCGCTCGTAAGCGCGCCCTAAAAAAGCGCGATCGATAAGCCTTTTTTCTTTTTGATCTGCTGTCCAAGCCTTTGGCACCTGTCTAGCTCGTTGCGTTTTCAGCCGTGCCATTATGGCCTAAGAACGTTTTTCTTACCGATGCACTCTCGTGGCATACCCCTTGCTCCTGTGCCTTGTTGGCTTCTGAGAATTTTCTCGGAAACCTTGGGAAGGTTATTTCGAGGGAGTTTATTGCTATGAAATTAGTTACAAAAACATTATGGGTTGCTGGATTTTTGGCTCTTGGGCTCGTTTCTGAGAGCCATGCCGCGATGCTAATGCCGGTCTCTCAGACGACAACCAGAATCAGCGTAAGCCAACAGGGAGTCGTTAACCCCGTTGGAGTTGGCGTCGGTGCTCAGCCGCTTCCTGGTCAGCCGATTGCTGGTCAGCCTCTACCCGGTCAGCCGATCGCCGGACAGCCCATGCCTGGTGGACCGATGATGGGAAATCACGGTATGCCCTGCGGTGGCCCGATGATGCGCGGTTACGGCGGTGGATGCGGACGACCTAACTGCGGTGCCTTTCGTGGACGCCCCTGCGGTCCTCGCGGTTGTGGTGGTGGTTGCGGGATTCGCTTTCGCAGAGCCATGCATTGCGGTGGTGGCCGATGCGGTGGTGGTGGATTTGGAATTAGCGTCGGTATCCGAATCGGTGGCGGATGCGGTGGATTTGGTCGCGGCCGACGCTGCTAATTAGCACTACTCATAGATTTCTTAGAGCCCCGCCCCCGACTCGGGGCGGGGCTTTTTAATATTAAATTAGCGAGCCCAAGGTCAGGATTGCCATGGAGTTTAAAGAAAGAAGTTATGAAGAGACCGATCGCGACGGGCGATGGTTTCGTAGTTTTTCACTAAGGGCCGAACCCTGGGTTTTCGTGGAGCATTGGGCCTGTGAAAATAACTTTCGAATGATCGCGGTAAAAGGCAGCCGCCGCTTATACGTAAAAAACCAGGAGGCTAGGTGGCTGCGACAGTATGTTGAGGTTAAAGCGGCTCCCAATAACGCACGCCTTGAAATCAAGGCATGGATGCTCGCCGGCTGGGGAGCAAAACTGGCTTCTTTTTACCGTATCCCGACCCCTTTGAATTTGCTCGAACAGGGGTGGATTGGAATGCGGACTCGTCGTGGATTCACGACAGAACTCAACGCACTTTTGATTCGTTTTCGCCAAAGTGTCATCACCGGCAGCACTGGGTTTCATTGGAATGACATGCGCCCTGAGACGCTTGCATTCGGCGGCGGATTAGCCCTCATTTCTCTCCTTTTTCCACTACTCTTCTTAGCCCAAATGCCTTTAAGCAAGGCGTGGCTTGGCTACTCGTTAACTCAGACCTTGAACCAGTTCCTTTGGGTGGCGGTTCCTGCCGTAGTAAGCGTAGGTATTCTTGCGACAGTTTATCGTTTCTCAGAGCAGCGTTGGGTTCGAAGCACCACGGCTGCAGTGATTTTTTTCATCGCCCTTGGCATTGCCGGATACCGATTCCATACCGATGTCGGAAAGCACGTCACTAAGGTGGCCTTTGCCAACTGTTTTGAAAGCATTGCCCATTCCTCTTGCCAAGTATGGCTGCAGTCAATTCCTGCAGACAAACGGATGGACATCATTCGCCAACTTGAACGACTTCGCCTTCTTGTCCTTCGGACCAACTGAACTCGCTTTGGCATTCTCGACCTAGCTAGCTATTACCGATCGCCAAGAGTAAGGCGCGGAAGCTTTGTTTCTCGGTAGTAAAGCTCTTGGAAGGCGCGAATAGGACTTTGGCGGCAAAGCGCCAAGAATGACTCTCTTTCCTCTTCAGGGAGAAAACTCCACGAGGCGTCTTTGGCCCACTTCAATATTTCTCGAGGCAATGCCACGTAGTTTTTACTCTTTAGAATCGACCAATGGCTGACAGTGTAAAAAAAACCATCGGTGTGGGCGGAGATCAAAAAAGGGACTAAAGTTTCTTCAGGGGTCTGCCCTTTTTTCCGATGCCTTTGGACATAGGCTTGAGTGCGGTGGTGGGCATCATAAAGTAAAACTCGACCGTCGGGAGCCACCAAATCTTCAAAACCGCCCTCCTCCTGAAACCGGCCAGCTACGTAACTAGCCACCGTTTCTGGGGATTCGAATTCTTGAGTGCGCAGAATGTTTTTAAACTTTACCCAAATTCGAATTTTTCCCGACCAGAGCTTTTCGAAGCGGTACCTGACCCCATCGGGAAAGACGACCTCGTTCCCCTCAAACCGCAGTCGGTATTCCGGACCGGCGTATTCCTCAAATTTTTTCTTGAGTAACGACACCTCACGCACTTTTTGGTAGTCGGAGGCAATTTTGTCTCGGTGCGCGGCTCCCTGTTTTTCAAAGGTATCTATCTGCGTTTCAATCCTTTTGAAGTGATTGGTGTCTTCCCCACGTTCACTGCGTTTTATCGCCGCATAAAGAGGAGGAACCTCTTGAGCAAAAATGCCCAATTTTTTTAATCTACCCGTTACTATTTCCCCCCACTCATAACGATCGAACCCCTCATTCATTGCGAAAAGTTTTGCTCTTATGGAAAGAGGCAGCTCAGAGAGAGCTAAGTTAACGTGATTTCCGTTGATAGCGGCAGCCATGAATCCCGCTGAGAACCGATGAGAATTTGTCCACTTTTTGAATGTCTCAATTTCTTCTGCATTGAGGTCGGACGGCTGAGGTGTGTTTTTGGCGCGTGAATTGAAAATATGATTTAGCGCAGTCGCGCAGCCACGCAAGCTCCAAGCACCGTAGGCTGGTGAAAGCGAGAGAGCTATTAATAATAGAGCCAAAAGACGTTTCACGACTCTGATCAATAAGCCAAAGCCAATAGGCGACGCCATCGAAAAGACTCACGCTCCCCACGGATTCTTGTCAGTCCCCTATAAAAATTTCATAGATAAGCGCCACTAAGGAGACACCGTGCCATCGAAAATCAATTGGTCCGTTTTAGAACATCAACTTATTGCTGCTATAAAGGGAGTGCTTTGCACCAGCCAACAGTCTTCGCCGAACGATTCGAAAGATCGAGTGACATTAGCCCGAACCCAATTTCTCCGAGAGTGGAGACAGGCACGGGCCAGAGTGGAAAGGGTTCCGCATTATCGAATTTTTAACAATCGAACCCTGGAGGAATTAAGTAAGACGGATCCCAGTACTGTCCAAGAGCTTAGCCAAGTAAGTGGCATTGGCCAAAAAAAATTGGGATCGTGGGCGATTTCTCTTTTGGATGCCCTCGGACATTTCAGACAAAGGGAACAAGGGAAAAACTCAGAACCGCAACTCAAGCTCGGGATCTCCCAGGAGATTGGTCTCATACACAATCCAGCGCATGATGGGGGAAGAGGTGACCTCGGGAATCATCTTGGTCTTGGCCTTATAGTGAACCCAGCCCAGATTGCGGATGCCATCTCTAAAGACGGTATCGTAAAAGGCTAAATGGTAGTGATTTGAGGGTCCGTCATTGGAACCTTGGCCATCGTAAAAACCATAATTTGAATTGGCCACCATCGCACCAGCTCCGCCAACGTCAGAGACGACTAGTTTGCTCGCCCAGTTTGGACCTTTCAAATTTCCAGGATGGCAGCCTTGGGTAATGGCAAAAAAGGGAAGTTCGTTGGTGATTTCTGGAATCCGGCTATCGTCTATTCGCATGCAGTAACTTTCATTGGCGTGCCCTAAGTGATTTACTGTGTAGGCCTCACTATTTTTGAGAGCAGCAATGACTTCGCTCGCTACGAACTCTTTGGTAAAGGTTTCATGCAGTTTTTTGAATTTGGCAGCGGCGGGATATCCCGTGGTGGACAAAGGGCCCGCCGTTCCGCCCTTTTCTAATTGATCCAAAAGCTTGCTCCCCAACGTCGCGCTATCAAGTTTTTCACCAAAGCTGATCGTGTTCCAAATACGAGCATCGAAGAACGCAATGTGTTCCATAGCCAACGTTTTTTTCACAAAGGCATGGAGGTCGCCCTTAGTGGTCACCGGCGCTCTACCCACGGCGACCTCGCACGCTAAGTCCACGTCTTTTCCATTGAGGCCATCATTGGGTTCTCCAAAAACGTTATTGTGATTTCCGTCGAAGTCGCCATCAAGACAGGCAAAATAGAAATCGGAGTAAAGGGTCCCTTCGCTGATGTTCACGTTGAGCTTTCGTGTGGGCAAAATGGAGTGGCCGTTACCCACCAGCAGCACGTAGCGAGTTCCTTCCTTTTTGTAATGCGCAATAATGGCATTTCGGACCTTCTCCTGAATGTCGCGCCCGGGATATTGAGAGGTTACGTCTTCCAGACTCAACATTTTAGTGGTGATGGCTCGACTCTCTTTTTCTTGGAGCAGAGACTTCAGATTGTAGGGTTCCTGATCTTCAATAAATGCTTGTGGAGCGATGGCTAGATATTCACTACCCCTCTGTTCCATGGCTAGAGGATAGCCTTTTAGGGTGTCAGGATTGGTCACGATGGCTTCCACTTCATTGCGATCGGCACGTTTTCCACGAAAGAGGGTCTCTCCTTCATCGGGCTCAGTTTCGATGGTGAGCTCACCTGCGGAAATAAAGATTCCTTCCTTGGAAGCAGGAATTACCCGCATAGGATAGAGAGGCAAAATCACGATCCGGTATCCATGCAGTGTTTGCTCCTGCGCTTCTCCCTGAAAAGACTCCGGATAAAACTCTGCAGCCGTGAACTTACGATCGCCTTTGCCGTAATCCCATTTAGATTCACATAATGTTTTTGGAATAGGGGCCATGCGAATTTCAACCGCCTCGCGAAGTTCACCCCGCTCCTTAGGTTCAAATTTTGCCGATTTAAACTTTCGCTGATAAGGCAACACGACACGGGCATGAACTACGGGAATTTCGGGAAGGCCGGGCACCTTTTGCCATTCCCCTTGCCACTCTTTTCCTTTTCTTTGTGGTGCAAACTCAAAGTTTTGTACGAGTTTTTTTGCGTCCGAACCATAAGAAGGAATCGGCGAAAGTAGAAAAAACGCGAAAAGGCCCACGAAAAGGCTTCGACTCATATCAGCTCCTGATATTTTTTTACGAGGATAGAAAACAGCCCAAGGCGGTGATTAGCACTTATTATGACTGAAATTGGGAACAGCCCGAACGCCCCGGTGGTGGCTTCTCTCAACAGATGTTAAGGGGCGCTGGCCCTTAGGTTCAAATTGACTCAGAGATTTTGCGACTAACCGCGTCTTGGATATGGATTCCCTTCTTGGTGCCGTCCTTAGGGAAAAAGCTTTAGATCAAGAATGTCCTCAGAGCTTATTTTCAAGGGCTTCCCATCCATCTGAAAAGTTAGGAATGCAAGTCGGCCGTCGCGGCTTGTTGAGGCTCCAACCACAGTTCCTGTGAGCACTAGAAATCCTGGGCCGGCAGCTTTGGAATACCCATTCCATCCGCGCAAGGCCACGGCTTTTCCGGCGATGTCCCCCAAAGGCTTCAAACCCTGTGGGCTAAGACTTACGCCTCCCCCACTGACCAAATCAAAATCACGCTGAGATTCTCTGATGCCATCACCACGTTTATAAAACGTTCGCACTTGCTTAACTTTTTTCGCAGCAGCATGCATAAGCCTTCCCTCAAGTATGTCACTCAAAAGAAACTCAACGGTTTCGGGTCCCGTTTCAACGAGTAGGCTTTTTACTAAATCTAAGTCTTCATCATAGAAATTCACTTGCTTGACCTTTCCCACAACAATTTGGGTTCCCGGCCCGGCGGCGTTGGAATACCCATACCAACCGTAAAGGGCCACGTCTTTGCCTCTAAGTGGCTCAAGTGATTTTCGATCCCTTTTCTCAAAGCTAAGGTTAAGACCAGCACGCGCTGTTTTAGCAAACTCGCGAGTTGATTCCCGAATCTGGTCGGGACTGAATCGACTAACGGCTCCTAGGAACTGCGGACACGATAGTTGCTGGCTATTTATTTGGGGGGAGACGAACAAAAAAAAGTAAAAAACGAGGGGATGCAAAAAGTGAAACATGACACGTCCTCCGTGGGCGGCGGAAAACTAGCCCACAGAAAACTAAAAGTCTAGCTAGGGAGCGAGTGAGGCGCGAAAGTCTCGCCCCATCGATTCTTGGTAGGGAATGACCTTCGTTATGAAGAGTGTTGGCCTCAACAATAAAGCGAAGGCATGCATCGAAGACGTAACTCGGTTGAGTGATTCCGAATGCGAGCGAATTTGCCCCGAGCTTTTGATATCTAAAACCCGTGACGCAACCAAAGTCCCATCCGCCCTATAAAAGGAGATCGACAAACTGTGAGCTCCCGAAACTTGAGCAATGATGGGGACCGTGAGTTCGCGTCCCTGTTTTGGGACCGTTACTTTGGCCTGATTTTTTAGGCGGGCTTGGGGCGTTGTCGTGGGAAACTGTATCCCTTCGCTTAGGGTGATGTCAGCACTGGCAATCACTTGTTCATTGACCTGGGGAACGGGAACCTCAAGCGCCACGGCAACATTTAGCGGTACCATGAGGCCGGACTGGCGAACGCCAGTAATGATAAGTAGCGCACCAAATCCAAGAGAACTGGTCCAAGTAACCCAGCGGCGAAGTACCGCGCGACGACGCCGTTTTCTTTCCCGAACTTCTGAGAGCAACCCATCCCTTAAAAACACCGGGGCAACCATCAATTTCTGTTTGTTCTGTACGAAAATATTCCGACTCAAATCCGCTCTTAGAAACGGAGAATCATCAGTGGTTTTAGGTCGTTTGCTTACCATGATCGGCACTCCCATTTTTTCCAAACAACGCGAGTTTGTATTGGTAGACGGAAAGAAACTGTGACCTTGATTGCTCAAGAAGATAACAGACCTCGCGAACGCTACGGCCCACCACTTCAGCGGTAATTTCCAAAGAAAGCCCTTCCGAATCGATCATGAGCAAAACCTGGCGTTCTTTGACCGTAAGCTGCTGGAGCGCCCCCAAAAAAGCCTGCTGCTGACAATCGTCAACCACTGGCCTGGCCTCGATTCCCACCAAATCGTCGTGGCTACTTTTATTGAACTCCTGGGCCAGAAAATGCAAAAACCAGACGAACGGATCGATGTCGGGAGTCAACCAGGTGAGGCGCCGCAATCCTTCTAGAAAGGTTTCTGTAAGGAGGCGACCAGCCTCTTCATAATGACCGGTAAGACAGAGCGCATAAGAGAAAAGACGGGGTTGGGCAAAATCGACAAGCTCCAAATAGGCCACTTCATTTCCTCGTTGCGCAGAACGGGCCTGCGATCGTACCCAGGCTTGCTCATCTTGTAAGGAAGCGAATGATTTCATACAGTTAATTGGGAGCCCTTTAAAAGAGGCTGCCCCCCATTTCTTGTTAACTACTTATCGT
The DNA here is from genome assembly GCA_043776735.1 of Deltaproteobacteria bacterium. GTDB lineage: Bacteria > Bdellovibrionota > FAC87 > UBA2466 > UBA2466 > JBGSST01. The sequence goes on from JAYVQZ010000410.1 coordinate 18,506, forward strand.
CGGTCCCGCCGGTTTTCTGGATAACAGAGCGCGACAAGCGCCCTGCCCAC